>NZ_JAVRHZ010000010.1:0-38399 GCF_031846325.1 Patiriisocius hiemis
TTCCCGAAGCAATACTTGGTATTGTACAAGGGAAGCCTCCTGCGCAAGGAGCACTTATGGTTTGGATTGTTAAATTCGATGGTGTGTCCGTAACAACTACATTATTGGCTGTATCTGGACCTGCGTTACTTACTACTAAGGTATAGATAACAGTATCGCCTGTTTGATAAGGACTCGTATCTGTTAAGGTTTTCGTTACTCCTACATCGGCAATTGGGTCTGCAACTGTTACTGTAAAAGTTCCAAGATTAGAACCTGCACCAATTGCATCTTCTACTCTAAAGTTAATTGTAGAGACCCCAGTAAACCCATTAACAGGAGTAAATACAACGTTTCCTGCATTATCTACAACATACGTTCCTTCTCCAGGGATTACCAAAGGAGTTCCTGGACTTCCAACATTTGTTGGATCATTAGGGTCAATTAAGGTTATTGTTGTAGGGTCTATATTATTTTCTGGATCTGTTGCCCCATTTAATAATGGAACAGAAGCAGTTGCTGTATTAAAAGCGGTGGTTGTAGATTGATTTACTACTGTAGGAGGATTATTTATTGTTGTAGTAGATGGAGTACCAAAAGTAACTTCTCCTAAAAAGCCAATCGAAATATTACGTGTTTGCACAGGATCATTGTTATCTCGACCTAGCACGAAATTTACTTCACTTACATTGGTATAGTTTACTACCACAATAGAGCGAGTACTTGCAGGGTCCACTCCTGGATCTGTAATATTTGCACTATTAAAGCGAATTGCTCCAGAACCTGCAGGGTAAAAACTTCCTGGATTAGGCGTAATAATTGTTCCTGGGGGTGTTGCAGACTCTAAGGTATAACTATCAGGAATAACAACTTCTGCCCATTCTTCTGCATCATTATCAATAATTTCTAGCGCAAAAGCATCTAACGGATATATTACGGCATCATTAACATCTGTATCTGCTGTACCTGCAACAATAAAGACAATTCTAAATTGAACACCTTCTCCGGCACTATCATAAGTAATAGAAGGCTCAAAACGGTTTACATTATCTTGTGTAGTATCAACATTAACAACTGTCGGTGTGCCGATAAAGCTCACTATATAAATAAGGGCATCTACATCTGTAGGTGTGCCGTTTGCAGCAATCTCTACATCTTCCACTAAGTAAATAGCACCTGGTTGGTTTGCGGTTCCAGGAGCAGAAATCAAAGTTTGCGTATTAGGAAAAGAAGGAGTTGCTTGTCCAAAAACTAATAGTGGACTTAGAAAAAACAAAAAAGTTGTTAAAAAAAATAAAAAGCTATTTTTCGTAGATTGAGTAAAAAGTTTCATAAGCTATACTCTATGGTTAATATCAATATTATTTATTATAAATTAGGGGGCGTCATAATAGACAAAGCACAAATATATAATTTCATGTTAAAAACATTTAAGGTCAACTCGTTTAAAGTTCAAAAAAACAAGCTTAAATACATTTGTTTTCGATAAAATGTCCAATAATTACGATTAAATACATTTTATATTAACTTTTAATAATATTTTACCTACAAATAATTGGGCTTTTTTATCAAATAAAATTAAGATAGTATAAGAAATTGTATCTTTTTTATCGATTAAATGCATTTTTTAAAAGTTAAAACGCAGAAAATACCACTTGAGTAATAATTAATAAGAAAATTTAAAAATTAAGTGGGTTTAATAATTAAATTATATATTTGATTTTTAGTAAGAAAAAACCTACTAAAGTACTGAAAACAAAGCTTTTTATCAATAGTACAAAATTGGTTTTTGGAGTTTAAGTTTGTGATATATTAAGTCATAAATTAAAACACAGAAAACCATGAAAAAATTAATGTTTATTCTTGCAATCTTAGCATTAGGAGCTAGTTGCACACCGGAATCAATTGAAACAAATGAGCAACAAATTGACAAAAAAGACTACTACATTCCGCCAAACGGATAAGAGCAGGTCATTATATATAGGGGTGTTATTGTTAATTTTTTTAACGGTAACACCTTTTCTATTTTATACCTACAAATTTGCTCCAGATAGCAAAGAGTGGAATACTCTTTTTGGCACCATTAATTCTGGGTCTTTTCCTTCTGTAAGTATTTATTTGCATGTACTATTTACTAAGTTAATATTAGTACTACTTACTGGCATCTGGTTCTTAACTTCCAATAACTGGTGGAAGTATGGAATACTCGTTCCTTTCACTATGTTTTTATTTCAGTTATCCGGGGTATTAAATCACAAAATTAGTTATATAGATGAGTATGATTTTTGGTACTCACTTCCTTTTATTCTTCCAATAGTTTTCTTCTTAGTATATATTTCTATCAGAATTAAAAGAAAACCTTCTTCTATTGAATTAAAAGATGAAGTAGATAACGAAATCAAAAATATATTAAGCGATAGCTTATAAAGTGTTTTCTAAAAATAATTCGAACACGTTTATTCTAAAGAAACGTGCCCCTCTAAAATCGGTAAGTCATTTATCAACAAAGTCAGAATAAAAAACAAATCAGCAAAAAAGCGGATTATTATTTTTTCATATACAAAAATGATAAGAAGCAAGCTTACTAATAAATGAAAGGGACTTGCCTCCTATTCAGTCGGCGAGTCTCATATCAACAAAGTCAGAATAAAAAACAAATCAGCAAAAAAGCGGATTATTATTTTTTCATATACAAAAATGATAAGAAGCAAGCTTCAACATTTTTGTATATGAAAAAACCGAATCTTTCGATTCGGTTTTTTACTCATTTGTACTGAAGACGGGACTTGAACCCGTACGGGCATTTCTGCCCACTGGATTTTAAGTCCAGCGTGTCTACCAATTCCACCACTTCAGCATTATAATTGGTATATATAAAAACTAATTAGCTTCTATGTTGAGCGAAAAACGGGATTCGAACCCGCGACCTCCACCTTGGCAAGGTGGCGCTCTACCAACTGAGCTATTTTCGCGAATGGTATATTACCACACTTCCCTTAGAAAGCGGATGCAAATTTAAACTATTTAGAATAATCTCAAAGACTTTTTTAAAAATTTTAGTCCTTTATTTTTTAGTTTTAATTGAAGCGTTTCGTTGTAGCATCCTTTTTATTTCATTTAACTTCATTAGTGCTTCAACAGGTGTAAGTGTATCTATATCTATGTCAAGGATTTCCTCCCGAAGTTCTTCTAGTAAAGGATCATCTAATTTAAAGAAGCTAAGTTGAAGTTCTTCTTTACTTAGTTGTGACATAGTATTAGACAACTCATCAGAACCATGCATTTTTTCTAACTTCTTTAAAATTTTATTTGCACGATGCAAAACAGCTTGAGGCATTCCTGCCATTTTTGCAACATGAATACCAAAACTATGATGCGAGCCGCCAGGAACCAACTTTCGTAAAAACAATACATCATCTTTTAGTTCTTTTACCGAAACATTATAGTTTTTTATTCTATCAAATGTTTCAGTCATTTCGTTAATTTCATGGTAATGGGTAGCAAATAACGTTTTTGCTTTACTTGGGTGTTCGTGAAGGTATTCGCTTATTGCCCAAGCGATAGAAATTCCATCGTACGTACTTGTCCCCCTGCCTATCTCATCTAGTAATACTAATGACCTTTTAGAAATATTATTAAGAATACTAGCCGTTTCATTCATTTCTACCATAAAAGTAGATTCTCCCATAGAGATATTATCACTTGCTCCTACTCTAGTAAATATTTTATCTACACAACCCATACGTACTGCTTTGGCTGGCACAAAACTTCCCATTTGAGCTAATAAAACAATAAGGGCTGTTTGGCGTAAAATTGCAGACTTACCACTCATATTAGGCCCAGTAATCATGATAATTTGCTGGTTTTCTCTATCTAAAAAAACATCGTTTGCAATAAAAGGAGCATCAGGCGGCAGTTGTTGCTCAATCACAGGATGACGCCCTTCTTTGATATCAAGATCAAAAGAATCATCAAAAAGTGGACGGGTATAATTAGCTTCTTTAGCTTGTTGTGTAAATGATGCTAAACAATCTAAAGTAGCGATTAATAATGAATTTTGTTGTACTGCACTAATATATTGTAACATCCAAGAAATAAACTTTGCATAAATTTCCTGTTCTAAGACTGTTATTTTTTCTTCGGCACCTAATATTTTTGCCTCGTACTCCTTTAGCTCTTCAGTTATATAACGTTCTGCACTTACCAAAGTTTGTTTTCTAATCCACTCTTCAGGAACTTTATCTTTATGTGTGTTTCTTACCTCTATATAATATCCAAACACATTATTAGAAGCTATTTTTAAAGAGGTAATGCCTGTTCGTTCTGTCTCTCTCTGCAACATATTGTCCAGATATTCCTTCCCTCCTGTTGCAATACTCCTAAGTTCGTCTAAGTCTTTATTAAAACCTTCGGCAATTGCATTTCCCTTGAGAATATTTACCGGAGCTTCTTCAGTAATTGTTTCTTTTATTTTTTCTCGAAGCACTTCACAGTCTTGCAATTGTTCTCCTATTACTCGCAAAGAGTCATTTTTTGCTTCCATTGCAATTGCTTTTAAAGGAACAATAGCCTCCAAAGCATTTTTAAGCTGAATAACTTCTCTAGGGTTAATTTTACCGGTAGCAACTTTTGAAATAAGTCGCTCTATATCTCCAATTTTTTTAAACTGATTTTGAAACTTCTGAAGTACAACATCATTGTCTTGTAAATAGCTAACCACTTCATGACGCCTTGTTATTTCATCAACATTTTTTAGAGGGAGTGCCATCCATCTCTTGAGCAAACGGCCACCCATAGGAGAGATGGTCTTATCAATTACATCTAGTAAAGTAACAGCATTTTGATTTGTAGATTGATAAAGCTCTAGGTTTCTAATGGTAAACCTATCCATCCAAACATAAGCATCTTCTGCAATACGAGCTATCTTAGTTATGTGGCCTAGCTTATTGTGTTGTGTTTCGGCAAGATAATGCATTACAGCTCCAGAAGCTATTAAGCCCTCTTGTAGGTGGTCTACGCCAAAGCCTTTTAAATTTTTTGTTCCAAATTGTTTTGTGAGTGTTTCTAAACTATAGTCTGTTTGAAAAACCCAATCTTCTAAATAAAATACGTTAAATGCATCTCCAAAAGTTTCAGAAAAAAGCGTTCTTTTTTGTTTGCTAAAAAGTATTTCAGAAGGGTTAAAATTTTGAAGTAATTTATCAATATACTCTATATTTCCAGTTGCTGTTAAAAATTCACCTGTAGAGACATCTAAAAAAGAAACCCCTACGCCTTTTTTTCCAAAATAAATAGCAGCAAGAAAATTATTTGATTTAGACTGGAGAATATCATCATTAAGTGCTACTCCAGGAGTGACTAGCTCTGTCACACCTCTTTTTACTATTTTCTTTGTTTGTTTTGGATCTTCTAACTGATCACAAATTGCAACACGGCAGCCAGCCATTACTAGCTTTGGCAAATAAGTATTTAACGAGTGATGCGGAAACCCTGCAAGAGCTGTATCCTCACCACCATTATTTCTGGCTGTAAGGGTAATATTTAAAATACCTGCCGCTTTTACAGCATCTTCGCCAAAAGTTTCATAAAAGTCTCCAACTCTAAACAACAATAACGCATCAGGATACTTTGCCTTGATAGTATTGTATTGTTGCATTAAAGGAGTTACTTTTTTTGCCATAAATATTCTTTGTCTTTAAGTCTTTATGAAGGTGAACTTCAGCAGCTACTTTTATTAAAAAGAAAGTTAGTAAATGTAAAAAATAGACCTAGTTGTAGAAAGAAAAATAAGGGTGACTTATTCACATTTATCAACAATTAATATTACTATTTTTGTATTGATGAAATTCAGAAAACTAAAAAATAGTGAACTTGACAGGCCAACGGTAGAAGTTTTTAAGAAAACAGAAAAAACACCCGTAATTATTATACTAGACAATATAAGGAGTCTTAACAACATTGGTTCGGTTTTTAGAACAGCAGATGCTTTTTTAATTGAAAAAATATACCTCTGTGGTATTACAGCCACACCTCCAAACAAAGACATCCATAAAACTGCACTAGGAGCTACAGAGAGTGTAGCATGGGAATATAAGGAAGATACCGTTGCACTTGTAAATGAGTTAAAAAAGCAACAAATTACTACCATCGCTATTGAACAAACTGAGAAAGCAACACTACTTCAAGACTATAAAGTATCTGCTAACTCAAAGTATGCTATTATTTTTGGAAACGAAGTAAAGGGTGTGCAGCAAGGTGTAGTTAATGTTTGTGATAATGTAATTGAGATACCACAATTTGGCACTAAGCATTCTCTAAATATAAGTGTAAGTGCTGGGGTTGTTGTATGGGATTTTTTTAAAAAAATATCTTTTTAAGCTAATTGTTTTATAACAGATAGATAATCCTTTCTATTAGCTACAAAGTCAATTTCTGAAACATCAATGATTTTTACTTTTTCTTGCGGAAGTGTTTTAATGTACTCTAAATACCCGTCGTTTATTTTTTTAAGATATTCTGCCTGAATACTTTTTTCATAATTTCTCCCCCTTTTTCTAATATTTTCTAGAAGACGCTCAGTATTTTGAAATAAATAGATATAAATAGCAGGTTTTGCAAGCTCTTTATGCATTAAGTGATACAATTTTTTATACAAGTTATACTCTTCGTCTTGTAATGTGACCTTTGCAAAAATGAGTGATTTATAGGCGTCATAATCTGCAATTACGGTATCATTAAATAAATCGTACTGTGCAATGTCTTCAAGTAATTGTTGATATCTATCTGCTAAGAATGACATTTCTAACGGAAAAGCAAATCTTGAAGGCTCTTCATAAAACTTAGGTAAAAACGGGTTGTCCTTAAAGCGCTCTAAAATTAGTTTACTATTAAAATCCTGCGCCAATTTAGTGGCCAAGCTTGTCTTACCTGCACCAATATTACCTTCAATAGCGATATAATTATACTTAGAAAGTGAATAATCTTTAATAGGATTTCTAAGCCATTTGGACTGCTTAGTGATTACACTTTCATCTTTTGTTTCGGCAAGTAGCTTTATACTATTTTTTTGTAAAACAGGATGTACAAAAGAGGGGTTTACCTCAGCAAGGGGCTGTAATACAAACTTTCTGTTAGGTATTTCGGGATGCGGAATTGTTAACTTTTTTGAGGTTTTAATTATGCCATCAACAAATAGAATATCAATATCAATTGACCTAGAAGCAAAGCCTTCTTTACTTTTTCTTTGTCTACCTAGAGTTTTTTCAATTTGCAAAGTTGCCTTAAGTAATTTTGAAGAAGACAACCCACTTGTAATATGCACTACACAGTTTAAAAAGGCAGCTCCTTCAAAACCAAGTGCTGGCGTTTCATAAACACTAGATATTTTTACTACGCTTCCCACCTCCTCAAACAATAGTACTACTGCTTTTTGAAGAAACTCGAAACGATTTCCCATATTGCTCCCTAAGGATAGATATATGTTTTTAAGTTCTTTGATGGATTTTTTATTTATGTATTACTTCAAAACACTCTACTACTTTGAAAAAGAGAAAATTAATTTCTTTCTAAACAGAGGAGTTTTAATAAAATGTAAACTTGAACATCACATTAGCACCTAATTTTCACTAGGGTTAGTTCGATATTGTAAATTAAAATTTACTATCTCACTAATTTAAGACGAAATTAAGGAAAACAAAATGACTGACTAGTATATTTGTTTTAATTGGATTAAGTTTTGGAAACAAAAACTATAAAAGATTATTTAGTTGCGCAACGTATCTATCTCATTTTGGGAGCGTTATTCATCGCCTCACTTGTGGTATCTAATTTAATATTCCAGAAATTTTTTTACTGGGATTTTTTTGGGATTTATACATTTGAGATTTCTGTAGGCATACTTCCATATCCCATTACTTTTTTAATTACAGATATAATTAGTGAGGTCTATGGAAAGAAAAAAGCAAATCAAGTAGTTACAGCAGGTATCTTTGCATCTTTCTTTTCTTTGCTTATTGTTTGGGTAGCAATTGCTGTTCCAGCTACAACCTGGAGCCCTATTGATAATGAACTATTCTCTACAGTATTTGGCGCAACTGCTGTTGCAGTATTTGCCTCTATGATGGCATATTTGTTGGCGCAATACATAGACATACAAATTTTCCACTTTTGGAAAAAACTAACAAAAGGAAAACACTTATGGCTTCGTAACAATTTCTCAACGTTTTTCTCACAATTTATAGACACCTTTACGGTACTGTTTTTACTGTGTAGTTTTGGCAAAATTGAGTGGTCTCTATTTGGAGGGCTTTTGTTGAGCGGTTTTTTATTTAAAGTGCTAGTCGCTGCAATAGATACTCCTTTTTTATACGCTGCAGTTTTTGGATTCAGAAAACGATTTGGATTAAAAATAGGTGAAGAAATCACTTTCCCAAATACAAAACAAACCTCATAATAAAATGAAAAAGATTTTAAAAATAATTGGAATTATAGTAGGTGTTTTTATCTTACTACTTGCTTTAACACCCCTATTTTTTAAAGGAACTTTAGAAAAATTAGTACGTAATACACTTGCCAAAAATGTAAACGCAACGGTAGATTGGAGCGAGATGGACTTAAGTCTATTTAGTAGTTTTCCAGATGCTGCACTTACTCTTAAAGACTTTAGTGTAATTAACAACAAACCTTTTCAAGGAGATACACTAGCAAGCGGAAAACTTATTGAACTTGATATGGGCATCACACAGTTGTTTAAAAAAAGTGATGAACCCATAAAAGTAGATGCGGTTTATCTTGATGAAGCCTTTGTGAATATTAAAATTGACTCGCTTGGAAATGCTAATTATGACATTGCCAAAAAGAATCCTACTGAAACCCCCGAAGAAACAACTTCTGAAGATGATGGTTTTACCTTTGCCCTTTCAAAATATGAGCTCAAAAATGCCAGAATTAACTATCTGGATGAAGCCACGCAAACTTTTTTAAGGCTCACTAATGTAAACCATACAGGAACAGGAGATTTATCTGCAAAAATATCTGAACTTGATACTGAAACCGAAGCATTAGTTTCACTACAAATTGAAGACATTGAATACTTAAAGGACAATAAAGCCGCTTTGGATGCTGTTTTTCAACTAGATTTAGAAAATCAGAAATATACTTTTCTAGAAAATGAAGCTAAGATTAACGAACTCTCCCTAACTTTTAACGGCTTTGTAAAGGTCAATGAAAACAGTAATGAGCTAGACATTACTTTTAAGACACCTTCCTCAGACTTTAAAAACTTCCTGGCTGTTATTCCAGAAGTTTATGTAAAAGAAATTAGCGATGTAAAAACTACAGGGAGCTTTACTGTAGATGGTATGCTTAAAGGAGTTGTAGATGATACTAGAATTCCTATGATGGATATAAAAATTAACAGCAGTAATGCTTCATTTAAATATCCTGACTTGCCAAAAGAAGTAAGAAATATCACAATAGACGCACAACTTAAAAACGAAACGGGCTTACTACAAGATACTTATGTAACTATTGGAGGTATAACTTTTAAAATTGATGATGAATTATTTTCGGCCAATGGAAGTATTAGAAATATTACCGAAAATGCCCTTGTGAATATGGCACTTAAAGGAACACTTAACCTTGCAAAAATAGATCAAGTTCTTCCTATAGAAATGGAACAAAATCTAAGTGGTGTTTTTACAGCAGATTTAACCACAAATTTTGATATGGCGTCTATAGAAAAAGAGCAATACCAAAACATTAAAAGCAACGGAAATGCAAGCCTTACGGGGTTTACTTATAATGACGAGGCCTTTAAAAATGAATTAAGAATAGACGAAGCTAAAATAGATTTTGTCCCTGGAACTATAAAATTAAACAGTTTTAAAGCAGCCTCTGGACAAACCGATGTTGCTGCCACAGGAACTATTCAAAATTTAATCCCTTGGATACTTGCTAAAGAAGATTTAAAAGGGCGTTTTAACATACAGTCTAACACTTTTAATGTAAATGATTTTATGTCTTCTGAAGATGAAAACACTTCAGAAGGAAATAAAACTAATGATAATAATACTGCAGCTCTTTCTGAAGCTTCTGTGAAAATTCCAGATTTTCTAGATGCCACCCTAGACTTTACGGCAAATAAGGTAATCTACGATAATATAACTTTAACTAATGCTAAAGGAAGTGTAGCTATCCAAGAGGAAACAGCAAAATTGAGTAATGTAACATCTAACATATTTGGCGGAAACATTGCATTTTCTGGAAATGTTTCAACTAAAAATGAAGTGCCAATGTTCGCTATGAATCTTGATCTTAAAAAAGTAGATATAGGTCAAAGTTTTCAGCAATTAGAGCTACTTAAATATATAGCTCCAATTGCAAAAGCGCTGGAAGGAGATATAAACACAACATTAGCTCTAGAAGGAGAACTAACCAAAGATTTGACCCCTAAACTGTCTACCCTTGCAGGTAACGTATTAGCCCAAATACTAACTGCTGAAGTTAATTCGCAAAATGCACCTCTACTCTCTAAGCTAGGAGAAAAAGTGTCATTTTTAAATCTTGAAAAGCTAAGCTTAAGAGACCTAAGTACTGCCCTAACCTTCAATAATGGAAATATAGAAGTACAACCTTTTGATTTTGAAATAAAAGGAATAAAGGTAAATGCTCAAGGAAGTCATGGACTTAACAAAAGCATTAATTATCAATTAAATATGGATGTTCCAGCAAAATATCTTGGAGGTGAGGTAACTAATTTACTTTCTAAATTAGATCCTGAAGAAGCTGAAAACACTTCAGTAATACTTCCTATTGGGCTTAAAGGATCTGTTACAAACCCTACAATATCTGTAGATACTAAAGCTGCCGTAAACACCTTAACTCAAAAACTAATTGATAAGCAAAAAGAAGAACTAGTAAATAAAGGAACAGACATTCTAGAAGACTTAATTGGTGGAAGCAATAAACCAAAAGACTCTACAAATACAAACACTAATACAACAGAGCAAACCACAACAGATGTAGTAAAAGACGTATTAGGCGGATTGTTTGGAAGGAAAAATAAGAAACAAGACTCTACAAAATCTGGAAATTAATTGTAAGCTTTTTGAGCAATATGTGTCTAAAAGAATATGGTTGTTCTTTATTTTTTAGTTGGCTTATTGGCAGCTCTAATAGCAGCGGCTCCCCCTGGAGCCTCTAATATCGCTGTAATTAACACAACAATAAAAACCTCTATCTCCAAAGGACTCAACATAGCTTATGGCGCTGGATTTGGCGAGGTTTTTCTAGCATTTTTTGCATTGCAGTTTAGTATGACTTTTTCAAGTTTTTTCGGGATGAACCCTTGGGTAGAAGTTATTTTTATCTCCTTGTTCTTGCTAGCTGGTATATATTTTATTTTTAAAAACCATATCACCTTTGGTTATAAAAACCCTAAACCTTTAAAGAAAAGGACAGGCTCCTTTTTAACAGGGTTTTTACTAGCTTTTTTAAATCCTCCTGTACTTATATTTTGGCTATTGGCATTTTCAGTTATCCACAAATATGTAATAATGGTTTCTGAAAACAGTTCCATACTCACTCTTGCTTTATTATTTACAGGCATTTATATAGGAAAAGTATTAGTATTATATTTCTATGGAAAGTGGGGAAATACTATTTCAAAAAAAGAAAAATGTGATACCACAAAACTATATCGTATTATAGGAATTGCTCTTGTAACACTTTCAATAATACAAGGAGTAAATTTTGTAGTTAGTTAATTTAGTATTTCAATAAAATTATAAAACAGAAATAGACACTACATACCCCTCATTGCTTCTCACATTAAAAACAGTTGAGTCTTCAAAAAGTAGATACTGACCTTTAATTCCTTTTAATAGACCTGTATATTGGGGTGATTTTTCTAAGTTGAGACTCTTTAACTTTGTGGGGTACTGTAAAACAGGAAACTCAAGATTGGTTTCGGTATTATTCTCAATAAAATATTCTTTTGCTTCATTTGGGATGTGCTGTTTTAATTTGTCGCGCCATTCTACAAGATTCTCATCTTGCACTTCATTTTTAAGCATAGTTCGCCAATTTGTTTTATCCCCTACAAAATCTTTTAAAGCAACTTCAGTTATACCAGCTAAATAACGGTTAGGCACTTCAACTATTTCAATAGCTTCATGTGCTCCTTGGTCTATCCATCGAGTAGGTACTTGAGATTTTCGCGTCACTCCTACTTTTACATTACTACTGTTTGCTAAATAGACAATATGCGGCTGCAATTGGACGCGTTTTTCATATTCTAGGTCTCTATCTTCTTCATCAATATGTGCTTTACTTAATTCTGGACGAATTACCCAATCTGCTGCCTGTGGAACCTCATAAAAACAGCTTTTACAAAAGCCCATACGGTAAATTTTTTTGTTGAGATTGCAATTTAAACACTCATACCCAACAAATGATATAGTAACTTTTTTATCTAATAACTGATTTACATTCAGGAAGTCATCCTTAAAAACAAGATAATATTGAATAGGGCTTCCGTTTTCTGTTTGCATCTTTGTTAAAACACCTTGGTAAATCATAAAAAGAAAATTGCTATTTTTATTGCATAAAGATACTTTAAATAATGCCAATCCCTATAGTAAATTCTATTGCGTCGTGGTTTTTAAAAAAGCGATTTCATCAAATCGACCTGTTTTTAAAATACCCTATTGATGTACAAGAAGAATTACTACAAGGTCTACTACAAAAGGCAAAAAATACTGAAATAGGAAAAGAATACGACTTTGCTTCTATAAAGAGTTATGATCAATTTGCAAACAGAGTACCCATTTTTGATTATGAATCTTCTGAAACAAATATAGAACGTGCAAGACGAGGAGAAACAAACATATTTTGGCCTACTCCTATAAAATGGTTTGCAAAATCAAGTGGTACAACAAATTCAAAAAGTAAATTTATCCCCGTGAGTGAAAGTTCACTAGAGGATTGTCATTATGCTGCTAGTAAAGATTTACTTTGTATGTATCTTAACAACAATCCTGACTCGCAATTATTTGTTGGAAAGGGGTTACGCCTTGGCGGAAGTAAAGAGTTATATAAAGAAAATGGAACTGTATTTGGTGACCTATCAGCAATATTAATTGATAATATGCCTTTTTGGGCAGAGTTTAGTAGTACTCCAAAGAATGAGATTTCTCTCATGGCAAATTGGGAAACCAAAATGCAAGCTATTGTTGATGAAACCATTTCTGAAAATGTAACAAGCCTTGCTGGGGTTCCGTCATGGATGTTAGTGCTACTTCAAAATGTGGTGCAAACTACAGGCAAAAACAACCTTTTTGAAATCTGGCCAAATCTTGAAGTTTATTTTCATGGAGGTGTAAGCTTTGAACCTTACTTAGAGCAGTATAAAAAATTACTTCCTAAAGATTCATTTAAGTATTATGAAATTTATAATGCTTCTGAAGGGTTTTTTGCTATTCAAGATCAAAATCACAGTAAAGATTTGCTTCTCATGCTAGACTATGGGATTTTTTACGAGTTTATCCCTATGGAAACATATGGGAGTCCAGAAGAAAAAGTAATTCCTTTAAGTGAAGTAGAAGTAGATAAAAACTATGCTATAATAATCACTACAAATGCCGGACTATGGCGTTATAAAATTGGTGATACAATTCGCTTTACCTCAACCAATCCTTATAGAATTAGAGTTACAGGGAGAACAAAACACCATATTAATGCTTTTGGGGAAGAACTTATTATAGAAAATGCCGAAGCTGCTTTAAGAAAAGCTACAAAACTAACTAGAAGTGAAATTAAAGACTATACTGCAGCTCCAATTTTTATGAATGGCTCAGAAAAAGGAGCACACGAATGGATTATTGAGTTTAAAAGTCCTCCAGAAGATTTCAACACCTTTACCGAGCTTCTAGATAAAGCTTTACAAGAAGTTAATAGCGATTATGAAGCCAAAAGACAACATAACACTACTTTAAAAGCACCAACCATACATCAAGCAAGACCTAATTTGTTTTATGATTGGCTTAAAGGAAAAGACAAATTAGGAGGACAACACAAAGTCCCAAGACTCTCAAATTGTAGAGATTATTTAGAGGAGCTATTATCACTTAACCATTAAATTTTAATTTTGAATATAGAAGTACACGACACCGCTTTTGTGATTGCGTATTACAGAGCTCAACATGAGATTTTGAGTCAGGATCCATATGCAAAATTATGGTCTAAGGATAGTTTAAAAATATTTGCAGATGAATTTGCAACTCAAGTATCTGTTTATGATGAAATGCTTCATTGTATGCGAAATAGGTATTTTCATGATGAACTC
The DNA here is from genome assembly GCF_031846325.1 of Patiriisocius hiemis. Taxonomy (NCBI): domain Bacteria; kingdom Pseudomonadati; phylum Bacteroidota; class Flavobacteriia; order Flavobacteriales; family Flavobacteriaceae; genus Patiriisocius; species Patiriisocius hiemis. The sequence continues at coordinate 14,324 of NZ_JAVRHZ010000010.1, forward strand.
CAGGAGCTTGCTACTACACATAAAGACCTATTATTTATAAACCTTGGAGCAGGTTTTAGTATGTATCCTTACTCATTACCAGATTCTGTTATTTCAGTAGAAGTTGATTTCAAAGAAATTATGTTGTATAAAGATATAACTACAGATACATTCTTAAAAGAAGGAAAGCTCCCAAAAAGGAAAGTTAAAAGAATAGCTGCAGATATAACAAATGCTGAAGGACAACAAAAAATAAAAGAAACGATTTCTGAATTTGAAAACTACACCAAAGTGATTTTAATAGAAGGTGTTTTCTTTTTTCTGAATAAAAGGGCTATTGAAACGGTTTTAAACTTTTGTGCTGATATACAAAGCAAAGATGATTTAGTGTTATGCATCTCTTTTGATGAATCCCAAAATGAAACAAAAGTCTTTAAAAGACTAAAGCAATATTTTTCTGAAACCCTACAAAGTCATGAAAACCCCTACACATGTTTACCACATAAATTTTATGAAAATATTGAGGGGTATTCGTTAAAAAAGAAATATTCTACCCTAGCTCTAGGAAAGCAATTAGGTTGTATTGAAACTTCAGTAAAAGAAGAAGAAATATTGAACGAGCATTGCTACACACTTTTTAAAATTCGATAAAACGCATATTTTATCGATTAAATTGATTGCTTTAAATCGATGATTTCTTGCTCTTTATCGAATAGGGCTTTTTGTAATGCACTTTAACGAGTATTTGTGTAAATCGGCTAAAAATATTGGTAGTCCTTTTCTTACGCGATATGTTTGCCCCGTATTTAAGGAGTACAGAAATGAAAAAATATATTACCCTCGTATTGATTTTAACTGTAAGTATTTGTGCTACATCATGTGGAACAGCTTCAAAAGCTATCCAACAAAACGAAACAGAAGTAGCTGGATATACACTTAAAAACAAAACTCAGTTAATGCAACAAAAGATTCTACATAAGAAGTCAAAAACAGTTATTGCAACTCCGTAATACACAAGTACATTATAAGAAGTAAAAAAGCCTAAACAAATTTGTTTAGGCTTTTTTTAATAACAGGTATTATTGCTAACAACAATTATGAAACGGCTTTAAGTTTCTTTATTGTCGCCTTGTTTAATTTTTCACTCGCATACTCCCTTGTAACTGTAAGCTCTTTATCATCTCCTCCTGGCATTTCGTACATTGCATCTGTTAGCACAGCTTCACAAAGAGAACGTAGCCCTCTAGCTCCTAATTTGTACTCTATGGCTTGCTCTACTATAAAGTCTAATGCTTCTTCTGTAATTACAAACTCAATACCATCCATTTCAAACAACTTCTTATATTGCTTTATTATGGCATTTTTAGGCTCGGTTAGAATGGCTCTAAGTGTTCCTTTGTCTAAAGGGTTCATATAAGACAATACTGGAAGACGACCTATGATTTCTGGAATAAGCCCAAAGTCTTTTAAGTCTTTAGGGATAATATATCGTAAAATATTATCCTTATCCATTGTTTGCTCCTTTGCAGTAGCACTAAAACCAACTGCCTGCATATTTAATCGTTTTGAAATATGACGATTTATACCATCAAAAGCTCCACCAGCAATAAACAAAATGTTTTCAGTATTGACTTCAATAAATTTTTGGTCTGGATGCTTTCTTCCTCCTTTTGGCGGAACATTTACAGTAGTTCCTTCAAGAAGTTTAAGTAAAGCTTGCTGCACTCCTTCTCCACTTACATCTCTAGTAATTGAAGGGTTGTCACTTTTACGTGCTATTTTATCTATTTCATCAATAAATACTATACCATGCTCAGCTTTTTCCAGGTTATAATCTGCGGCTTGTAATAAACGGGTTAAGATACTTTCTACATCTTCTCCTACATAACCAGCTTCAGTAAGTACCGTAGCATCTACAATAGCTAACGGAACATTTAACATTCTAGCAATAGTTTTTGCAACTAAGGTTTTCCCCGTTCCTGTTTCTCCAACAATTATAATATTACTTTTTTGAATATCTATATCATCTTCAGTCTTAGGTTGAAGTAGACGCTTGTAATGATTATAAACCGCTACAGACATTACCTTTTTTGTATGTTCTTGACCAATAATATAATCGTCTAAAAACTCTTTTATGGACTTAGGCTTTTTTAATATAAGTTCCTTTGTTAATTCAGAGTTAGAAGTATGCAAAGCTTCCTCTACAACAATTCCATGCGCTTGTTCGATACAACGATCACAAATATGCGCGTCCAATCCTGCAATAAGCAGATTGGTTTCGGCTTTTTTACGACCACAAAATGAACATTCTAATTCTTCTTTCGACATAACTTTTTTACTTTACTCGCATAGCGAGAATTTAATAATCTGAGGTTTCCCACAAAATAAACGTATTGTTTATTTCACAACCTGTGTAGTTTTACTACAATAGGTTATAATTGCAAAGATACCTTATTTTTTAGACAATATTTCGTCTATCATCCCGTATTCCAGAGCTTTATCTGCTTTCATCCAGTAATCACGATCACTATCTTCATAAACTTTATCATATGTTTGACCGCTATGTTTTGCTATAATTTGGTATAACTCCTCTTTAAGGGTAACAATTTCTTTTGCTGTAATCTCAATATCACTTGCTTGACCTTGTGCGCCACCCATAGGTTGATGTATCATCACTCTAGAGTGTTGTAACCCACTACGTTTTCCTTTTTCTCCAGCACATAATAAAACAGCTCCCATAGAAGCAGCCATACCTGTACAAATAGTGGCTACATCTGGTTGAATAAACTGCATAGTGTCATAGATGCCTAAACCAGCATACACACTTCCTCCAGGAGAGTTAATATAAATCTGAATATCCCTAGAAGCATCTGTACTTGCTAAAAACAATAGTTGTGCCTGTACAATATTAGCAACCTGATCATTAATTCCCATTCCAAGAAAAATAATACGATCCATCATTAATCGTGAAAAAACATCCATTGCAACGGCATTCATTTGGCGTTCTTCAATAATATTTGGAGTAAGACCTACTGGGTACATACTACTTAATATTTTATCGTAATAAGTACTGCTAATCCCTTGATCTTTGATTGCAAATTTTTTAAATTCTTTTCCGTAATCCATATAAATTAAATGTATTCTTTTTGTAAAAAAATAGGCGTTGAGATATCAATTATTTCAACGCCTAAAGATAACTATTTTATTACTCAATTACTCGTAGGCTTCTTTAATGAATTTATCGTAGGTAACTTCTTTAGTCTTCAGTTTTGCATTTTCCTTAAAAAAGTCAAGCATTTTATTTGTATTTAACTGCTCATTAATACGCTTTACCTCATCTTGGTTTTGCATAATACGTGCAGTAATACTATCTAACTCTTCATCGCTTGGATTGGTTTGACCAAACTGAGCCATTTGACCCTTAATCATGTTTTTACAATAGTCTTTAAGCTCATCAAAACTAACCTGAAGATTATGTTCTGCTCTTAATTTACCTTCTATAAGTTGGTAACGTAAGCCTTTTTCGCTTCTTTCATATTCTGCTTTAGCTTCTTCTTCAGTTAACCTTTTTTCTCCAGAGTTTTGTATCCAACGTTGTAGAAACTCATCTGGCAATTCAAACTTTGTATTTTCAATTAAAGACTCTACAACATCATTTAATAGTTTTTGGTCTGTTTGCTGCTCAAATTGTTTCTCAGCATCTTCTTTAATCTTTTCTTTTAATTCTTCTTCTGAAGTTACAACGTCTTTTCCAAACAACTTATCAAATAACTCTTGATTAAGGTCTGCCATTTCACGAGTGTTTACTTCTTCAATCTTAAAAGTAACTTCAATATTTAGACCATGGGCATCATCATGAGAAACTCCAAAGTGTTTTTGATTGTCATGATCGTCTTTAAAGAACCCTTTTGTCTTTAATGTAACTGTATCACCAACTTTAGCACCAAGTAAGGTATCTAGTTGCTTTTTTCCTTTAATTATATCTGTACTAATAGTAGTACTGTTGTCAATATTCTTTTCTTCATTAGTAAAGGTTCCTGTAATTTCATCTCCCTTTTCAACCGTGTCTTTTGCAATTAATTTACCATATTGTTTTCTTATGGTTTTTACTTGATTGTTAATCATTTCGTCATCTGCTACTACTTTATAACTAGTAATTGCTTTTTTACCTTTTACATCAACTGTAAATTCTGGAGCTAAGCCTAAATCAAATTCAAAAGAAAAATCATCTGCATTCCAATCTATTTCAGCTTCATTCTTAGGAAGTGGGTTTCCTAAAATGTCTAGCTTTTCTTCAGTTAAATAGTTGTGTAATTTTTCTTGAAGTAGTTTGTTAACTTCTTCCACTAAAACCGCTTTACCATATTGTTTTTTTACCATTCCCATAGGCACATGCCCCTTTCTAAATCCTGGAATGTTAGCAGTTTTACGGTAATTATTTAAAATAGACTCCACTTTTGGAGCATAATCATCTTTTGAAATTTCTACAGTTAGTACTGCATTTAAGTTATCAACTTCTTTTTTTGTAATATTCATCTACTAAAAATTTGAGTGTAAATTTTGGCTTGCAAAAGTACACTATTTCTTAGAAGCTAACAAGCTTTTAAAAACTGTTATTCAGCTATTTATTTATCTTCTTTTAAAACCGAATTAAATATAGATTGTAGAATAGAAAGCAGAATACTAAAGATAAGTGCCCACCAAAATCCATTTACCACGAAACCATCTAAGAAAGCATCTGCCAACAGAATAATTACTGCGTTAATAACAAGCAGAAATAAACCTAGCGTTATTATTGTTACTGGTAAGGTTAACACTACTAAAATCGGTTTTACAATAAGTCGTAATAGTGCTAAAACAATAGCTACTATAATTGCAGACACATAACCTTCAACTCCCACTCCAGGAAGAATTTTTGCTAAAATTACTACTGCAAGTGCAGTAAGCAATAACTTTATAATTAGTTTCATTTTTATTAAAAATTAGTTAGTTTCCTATAAAAATAAGAAAACCACCTTTACAAATTACTGTAAAGGTGGTTTTTATATGTAAATATATAAGTTTAGACTTATATTCCGTTTGCAGCTGTTACAGTACCAAAGTTACCAATATCTACTGTTGGTATACTTGCTCCATACGTTTCATTTATTGCATTGATAATGATATTCGCTGTGTAGGCATACCCTCTAGGTGTTGGGTGTACTCCATCTAATGAAAAAGCACCTCCAGTAACAAACTCAGAAGTTAATAATCCTCCATTATACGGAACTCCTGTAGCAGCTACTTGCGCCAATGCAGTTCTAGCATCTACATACGCTAAACCATTTGCAGTTGCCAACGCCTCTATCGTTGCATTATAAGAAGCTGTTGCCGTAGCAACTCTTTCTTGTTCAACAGCTGTTAATACTAAACTGTCTTCTAAAGGTATTGAAACACCTACAACACCTAACGGATTACTTGGGTCTGGTGTAGTTCCTATAACTGAAGAAGCAGTTAACACTACTAAGTCATTATTATTAGCTTGACGTAATTGCCCTAACAAATTAGCAATATCGGCAGGTAAATTTAATGGTGGTCCTTGTAAAAGTTCACTTACATCTGTTAAATCGTCGTCCATTATGATTGGGAAGTTAATACCAGCCTGAAAGTTAATCATTCTAGCATCTGCTTCTTCTTGTGTAATTACACCAAGTTGTACTAATCCTGGTAAAACCTGCGAATTATACTGAGCGAATTGTGCATTTACAGCAGCAGCAGTTGCCGCATCTAAAGGAACAGACTGTGCAGGTACCGTAGTAAAAAATGGAATAGATGTTACATCTGGTATATTTATTAACACTCCACCAGAAGCTCCAGCAGAAAGCGCATCTACTTGTTGGCTGTATACAGATGCAAATACATTAGGATCTGTTATATCATTAGGACCATACATAGTTGGGTCTAAATTTCCTGTTTGGTCTACTCCACTACCACCTGTTGTTGCATAGCTTAAGATATCGTTATTACCAATCCATAAACTAAAAAATGTTGGATTTAAAGATGCAGCATCTTCTATAACATTTGCATTTGGACCTGTAGCAAAACGTGCATAATAAGGGTTCGCTTGCCCGGTTAAAATACCTGCTTCATTTCCATATCCACTTGCGGTAAGGTGAAAACTTTTTGCACCAGGCACTCCCATATTGTTAAAAGGGCCTGTAGCACTTGTAGTAACTTCTGTAGTAGGCGTGCCTTCTAATATTGCAGGCCCAAGGTTTCCTTGAGCATCTACAGCTAGTACAAATCTGTTTTGAGCAATTTGTTGACCATTAAACAATAAACCACCTAAGTTATCTGCCATAAGAGGTTGAGTAAACTCACCACCACCAACAAAACTAAATTGCTCTGCCATTATATTAGGATAAGAGTCTTCCTGTCCCGTTATGTATAATGCACTATCTGCAAAGCCTGCAGTTAATGAGTTACCTACAGCTACATAATTTGTAAAGTTTGCATCTCCTGCATCATAAAATCCTTGATCTTCTACAGAATTTTCAAATTCTGGATCACAGCTTACTAAGCCAACGGCTACAAAGCATGCGATTATTTTATATATATTTTTCATATTCTCTATTTTTTTCAATTTACATTTTATAAGTAAGTCCTAATCCAGGTGAAAAGGCATTAGACTTGTACGTTCCTCTAAAAGGTGCAGCTACACCATCTTCAGTATACGCATCGTAAGAAGCGTCTACTTCATTAAAGTGCAGATACAAGAAAGAAGCATCTATCTGGAAACGATCACTTACGTTAAAAGTAAGACCTGCTGTATATCCATTACTATCATTTCTTGGTGTTTCTGGAGCAAAGAAACCGTCTCTTACAGGAGACTCATCAAAATAGTATCCTGCTCTTAATGTAAACATTTCTGTTGCTTCGTATTGTAAACCAAATCTGTATGTAGATGAATTTTTATAGTTTCTAGCATTAAAAGAATCTGGAATATTTGGATCCTCAAAATCAATATCTAGTGATTCATATACATCCCAGAATGCTCTATTAAAGTCGAAGTTAAACATCCACTTATCACAAAACTTGTAAGATAATCCTACTGTAAGTTCTGCAGGTAACGGCAACTCTGCCGTGATATTTGTATCGGCAAAAGGAGTTAAAGGAGAGTTAGGAATGTTTTCAAAGTCTGCGGTTCCTTCATCAGCCTCAAGGATAATTTCACTACGGTAGTTAAAACCAATGTTTAACTTTTCAGAAGGAGAAAACATTAATCCAGCTGTCCAACCCGTCGCTGTTACACCATCGGCATCGATAGTTACTTCAGATCTATTTCCGTTAATATCGGTTAATGTTCTAGAAAGGTTTCTATTGAAGTTTACTGAACCACTTACAAAAATAGGCCCACCACCAATACTAAAATAATCGTGTAATTTTATTGAAACTGTTGGTTGAATAAAGATAGCTTGTAAGTCTATATTGTTAACCAAATGCGACCCAGCCCAGTCATCTTCATACTCTACAGTACTTCCATATGGCGTATAAACACCTAGACCTAAAGCCAACCAATCTGTTGCTTTATAAGAAATATACGCATAAACTGGTGTTCCTACAGGACTATCTGTTCTTGCAGAAGCACCTGTGGTTTCATTTTGATATGCTACATTAGAGAAAACTCCAAAGCCACCAATTGAAACACTAAACTTATCTCCTGATAATACCATACCAGCAGGATTAAAAAACAACGATTCGCTGCTTACCACACCTACTCCGGTATGTCCCATCGCTAAAGATTTATTACCCTGTAAACTTACACGGTATCCTCCAGCATACATTATTGCTGTAGCCATTGTTAGGACAGCAAATAATAGAATTTTCTTCATAATAATTTGATTAAATTAAAGGTTCGATTTTACTAATTTGATAAAATATGCACGATAAATTTAATGATTTCTATTATTTATTATGCATACATAATAAATTTAATAATGCAATACTATAAAAAATTAGTAACAATTTGGTAAAATTCGTCAGGATTTTCTGCATGAAGCCAATGCCCAGCATTAGAAACAGTTTCTATTTTTGAGTTAGGAAAATGCTTATTTATCACTATCTCGTCCAGATTTTCAATATACCCGGACTTATCGCCTCTTACAAATAAAGTAGCTCCTTTAAATACTTTATCCAAAGCAAGTGCTTTTCCTATTTCATTTATTTTTTCTGAAAGCACAGGTAAATTAATACGCAATCCTAGCTTTCCCTTTTCTACCCAATATAAGTTTTTAAGTAAAAATTGACGAGTGCCTATCTCCTTAATATATTCTGAAAGAACTTTATCTGCAGCTCCGCGTGATTTTATTTCAGAAAAATTTAAGCTTTGTAGGGCTTTTAAAATATCTTGATGATGTGATGGGTACTCTTTTGGAGCGATGTCTGCTACAATCAATTTACCTACTTTATCATGAAAAGTAGTAGCAAACTCCATAGCTGTTTTGCCACCCATAGAATGCCCTAGTAAAATAATATCTTTAAGATTATGATGATTAATATATTTATCAAGGTCTTGTGCCATTAAAGTATAATTAAAGTCTTCATCATGAAAACTTCTACCATGATTGCGTTGGTCTACAAGGTGTATTTGATACCCCAATTCTGAAAATCTATTTCCAAGGGTTCTCCAGTTATCTCCCATTCCTAAAAATCCATGAAGAATTATAAATGGAGTTCCCTCTCCAATTATTTGAGAATGTAGTATCATATTACTGTAGTTTTTTGAGGTATTGATTTATTACAGACTCCAGTCCTTGGTAAAGAGCCTCACAAATAAGGGCATGCCCAATAGACACTTCAAGAAGGTTAGGGGTGTTTTCTTTAAAAAACTGAATATTCTCTAATGAGAGGTCATGTCCTGCGTTTATACCAAGACCTAATTTATGAGCTAAAATAGCACATTGTGTATAAGGCTCAACTGCTTTTTTATTTCCAAGTGTATATTGAGATGCAAACTCTTCTGTATACAATTCTATCCTATCTGTTCCGGTAGCAACTGCTCCTTCAATCATCGCTAGTGAAGGGTCTACAAATATGGATGTACGGATATTGTTTTTTTTACATTCAGAAATTATTTCAGAAAGGAAACTTTTATGAGTAACAGTATCCCATCCCGCGTTAGAGGTTATAGCATCTACAGCGTCTGGCACAAGTGTAACTTGAGTGGGTTTAATTTTTAATACCATATCCAAAAACTTTGGATTTGGATTCCCCTCAATATTATATTCTGTGGTTACAATATCCTTTAAATCATATGCATCTTGATATCTTATATGTCTTTCATCAGGCCGTGGATGAATAGTCACACCCTGAGCACCAAATTTTTGAACATCCTTTGCAACATTGATAACATTGGGCATATCACCTCCTCTTGCATTACGTAGTGTTGCAATTTTATTTATGTTTACGCTTAACTTTGTCATTTTCTATACCTAAGAAGTTAGGCCTCTTTTTAATTTAAGTTTTCTTTTAGCTTACATTAACAAAAATACAAAGGTTAGTAACGCTTAAAAAGCTATATTTTGAGTAATTTGCATAAAAATTTTGATTTTTGAATTTACAAGATTACATAATAAACGACATTACCCCATTTAACGTTGATGCCTCTATAAAAGAAGTTCAAGTTGTTTTTAATCAACTTACTTATTCGCATGTTCCAGTAAAAAAGGACGGAATTTATTTAGGGTGCATTAATGAAACAGATGCATATTGCTTTGAAGGAGAGAACACCCTTCAAGATTACCAGTATTCATTAGAGCCTTTTTTTGTTAGACATACTACTAATTGGCTAGATGTTTTAGAGGCTTTTGCACAAAACAACTCAAACATAATGCCCGTACTTGGAAAAGACAATAAGTATATTGGCTATTATGAATTAGGAGATGTTATGAATCTTTTTAATGACACCCCTTTTTTAAGTGAGGCTGGTGGGATAATTATTGTTGAAAAAGGGATACATGATTATTCTTTTAGTGAAATTTGCCAAATTATAGAAAGTAATGACACAAAAATATTGGGTGTTTTTATTTCAAAACTAGAAAATGATATCATGCAGGCTACTATTAAAATTGGTCATGCAGGTATGAATGCTATTGTACAAACTTTTAGAAGATACAGTTACAATGTAGTTTCTAGTCATGAGGAAGACTTATTTGTAGATGATTTACGAAAAAGGTCTAATTACCTTGACAAATACTTAAACATGTAGTAATGAAAATAGGTATCTACGGTCAGTTTTATCATAAAAATTCTGAAAAGTATATTCAGTTAATTCTAGATGCCCTTCAAAAAGAAGATGTAGAGATTGTGATTGAGGAGAATTTTCTTTCAATCATAAATGAGCATCAGGATATTACCAAAAACTTCTCTGGGTTTGAAACTTTCAAAAAACTAGACGAATCGTATGATTTGTTTTTTAGCATAGGTGGTGATGGTACAATTTTAAAATCTGTCACTTATGTAGGTGGCCTCAATATTCCAATTGTAGGTATTAACACAGGTAGGTTAGGATTTTTATCAACCATTCAGAAAGAAAAAATTACTGAAAGTATTAACCTTATCATGGAAGGTAATTATAGCATTTCAGAAAGAGGCTTACTCACCATAACCACATCTCCAGAAAGTAATGAAATTAACAGCCTTAATTTTGCTTTAAACGAAGTAGCTGTTAACAGAAAAAACACAACCTCTATGATTAAGGTAGAAACTTTAGTTAACAATAAATACCTTAATTCTTATTGGTCAGATGGTTTAATTGTTGCCACTCCCACAGGTTCAACTGGATATTCTTTAAGTTGCGGAGGTCCAGTAATAGATCCAAGTACTAATAGCGTTGTAATTACCCCAATAGCACCACACAATTTAACAGCAAGACCTTTAGTATTACCCGATAATAGCACAATTTCACTTAAGGTAAGTGGACGTGGAGAGTCGTTTTTGGTTTCATTAGATTCGCGAATTGCAACCCTTAAAAACGAGACTACAATTATTATTAAAAAAGCAGACTTCACCATTAAACTTGTCCAATTACCTGAAGATAGTTTTATAAAGACCTTACGTAAAAAATTATTATGGGGTGAAGACAAACGGAATTAGGCAATAAAAACAACTAAAATTTGTTAATCAAGTTAGACTATTTCGCTTAAGATTATGTAGAGCGAAGTTTATTACTATATTTGCAAACTTTAAGTTATATGAGGTATTTATTAGCCGTTTTTTTTATTATAACAAGCACGTTTTTAGTACATTCGCAAACCTATGAAATAGGAGGTATTGTAGGTGCTTCTAATTATATTGGAGATATTGGAAAAACAAATTATATAGCTCCAAAAAATATTGGGTTTGGAGGTATATTTAAATGGAATAGAAGTCCAAGACATTCCTTTAGAGCCACTTTACTTGTAATGGATATAGAAGGGGACGATGCAGACTCCAATGAGGCAAGAAGAAAAGAACGAGGTTATAGCTTTAGCAATACAATTACAGAGCTTTCTATTGGTCTAGAATATACCTTTTGGGAGTTTAGTATGTATGATGGAGAGCCCGCCTCATCACCTTATCTTTATACAGGCTTGACCTATTTTAGGTACAATGCACTATTTAAAGATACAGATGATGTAATAAAAGAATATGATAAAGCTGGAGATGTTGCAATACCAATGGTAGTAGGCTATAAAACATCTATTGGAACAAGTAATGTTTTAGCTTTTGAACTTGGAGTTAGATATACTTTTACAGATAACCTAGACGGGAGTAACCCTACAGGAAGTCTTGAAAGTAGACGAGATTTAAAGTTTGGAAACATAAATAGTGATGACTGGTATGTCTTCACAGGAGTAACATTTACATTTACTTTTGGAAGAAGACCATGTTATTGTAATTTTTAATTTTTAAAACAGTCTTTAGTACAATTTGGTGCTATTTTGATAATGTTTTATCTAATTTCTAGAAGTGGATGAAATGAATTTACGCGACCAGATAGACATACAAAAATTACCCCAACACCTAGCGGTGATAATGGATGGTAATGGACGTTGGGCCAAAAAACAAGGGCTCTTTAGATCTATGGGTCACGAAAATGGAACCAAAGCTGTAAGAGAAGTTGTAGAAGCATGTGCAGAAATAAACATTCCATTTCTCACCCTTTATGCCTTCTCCACAGAAAACTGGAATAGACCTAAACTTGAAGTAGAGCTACTAATGAAGTTACTAGTCTCTTCTTTAAAAAAGGAAATTAAAACATTAAAAGATAATGACATAAAACTTAACGCCATTGGAAGCATAGACATGCTACCTAAAAAAGCAAAAGGAGAGCTTTTGCATGTTATAGAGGAAACAAAAAGTCATAAAAGGATGACACTAACATTGGCATTAAGTTATGGTTCAAGAGAAGAAATTGTAAAAACTATACGTGAGATTAGTGACAAAGTTAAAAATAACCTAATTTCGCCGCCGGATATAGATGAAGCATTAATAAACAAACACTTATACACTAATACATTACCCGATGTGGATTTGTTAATTAGAACAAGTGGAGAGCAAAGAATTAGCAATTTTTTATTATGGCAAATTGCATATGCAGAGCTTTATTTTACTGAAACGTTATGGCCAGATTTTACAAAAAACCATCTTTTTGAAGCAATATTAAATTATCAAAACAGAGAACGAAGATTTGGAAAGACAAGTGAACAACTTAAATAGTAATACAATATTGCTTACTTACAAGAAATTATATAGCATACTCCTGATAGGGATATTTTCAATTTTTACAATTTCTGCTCAGCAAAAAGAGTTAGATTCCGGAAGAAAATACACTATAAATGAAATTAAAGTTACAGGAAACCAAAGCTTTAATGAACAAACAGTTATTGCTTTTACAGGACTAAAAAAAGGAGATAGAATATTTATCCCTGGAGAAAAACTAAGTAGTGTAACAAAAAAACTTTGGGAACAAAACCTATTTAGTGATATTGCGTTTTATGTTACTAACATTGAAGGTGAAAGTGTTGATCTAGAGCTTTACATAGTAGAGCTGCCAAAGCTTCATGAAGTAACTATAGAAGGGATAAGAAAAGGTAAAATAAAAGAAGTAATTAATGATAACAACTTAAAACCTGGAGTTAAAATCACAAAAAATCTTATTACTACTACAAAAAACTACATTACAAATAAGTACAAGAAAAATGGTTTCTTAAACACTCAAGTTGTAATTAGCACAAAACCATACATTGATTCTCTAGGGGTAGAAGTTGGTCAGGATATGAAGATAATTATCGATAAAAAAGATCGTGTAAAAGTATCTTCAATAAAATTCAATGGAAATGAAGCGTTAAGTGATGGTAAACTTCGTAAAGCAATGAAAAACGTAAAACGTAAAAACTTTATTAGAGTTTTTAAGCGTTCTAAATATTCTGAAGAATCCTACGAAGAAGACAAGGTTTCCATAATAGACAAGTACAAAACTAGAGGTTATCGTGATGCCAGAATTACAAACGACACGCTTATAGTAAAAGACGAAAAAAATATTGCCCTTGAACTCGATGTCGAAGAAGGACAAAAGTATTACTTTGGTAATATTCGCTTTATAGGAAATAGTGTATTTACAGACAGCGAATTAAGGCAACAATTAGGTATAAAAAAAGGGGAAACATATAATGGTGTATTGCTTCAAGAGAGAATTGAAGACATCACAGACCCTGAAGCTAATGACCTAACCAACTTATATCAAAACTCTGGATACTTATTTTCTAGAATAAATCCAGTAGAAGTTGCTGTAAGAAAAGATACAATAGACTTTGAGATTAGAATTATAGAAGGAAAACTAGCCTATTTTGATCACATTACTGTAGTTGGTAACGATAGGACAAATGATCACGTAATATACAGGGAGTTAAGAACACGTCCTGGACAAAAATATAGCAAGCGAAATGTAGTAAGAACCATTAGAGAACTTGGACAGTTAGGCTTTTTTGACCCAGAACAATTAACTCCAGAGTTTAAAAATGTAGACCCTAATAATGGGACCTTAGATTTAGAATATTCGGTAGTCGAAAAAGGAGCAAGCCAGATAGAACTACAAGGTGGATATGGCGGTGGAGGTTTTGTAGGTACACTAGGGCTTTCATTTAACAACTTCTCATTAAGAAATATATTTAATAAAGAAGCCTACAAACCAATCCCAATGGGTGATGGTCAAAAACTATCCCTAAGAGCACAAGGAAGTAGTTTTTACCAAACTTTTAGTCTATCTCTAGTTGAACCTTGGTTGGGTGGTAAAAAACCAGTACAGTTTAGTGCTTCATTATCACACACCGTGCAATACTTTTTCGATTTTAGAAGTAGAGATGTAGATAGAGATCGTAGGTTCTTAATTACTGGAGGATCTTTAGGACTCGCCCAAAAATTAAAATGGCCAGACGATTTCTTTGTTTTATCACAAGCTATAAGTTACCAGCATTACAACCTTCAAAATTATAACACAGGTCTCTTTACTTTTGGAGATGGTTTTTCAAATAACCTTGCCTATACTATTGGATTAAGTAGAAACAATACAACTGTAAACCCAATTTATCCACTTGCTGGATCTGAGTTTAGTCTTACTGCAAAGTTAACCCCACCATACTCGTTATTTAATGACGTAAATTATGATGAGTTAGGTAACGATCCAGAGTTCCAAGATTTTGACGGCAATCCAGACCAAAGTAAAATTGATCAAGAGCGTTTTAAATTCTTAGAGTATTACAAGATTAAATTCAAAGGAACTTGGTATACTAGATTAGTTGACAAATTAGTACTTAGAACAAATACAGAGTTTGGTTTCTTAGGCGCATATAACCCAGATCGAGGTGTACCTCCATTTGAAAGGTTTTTTGTTGGTGGTGATGGACTTGGAGCTTTTAGTCTTGACGGTAGAGAAGTTATCCAGTTAAGAGGATATCCTAATCAATCATTATCTAATGTAGATGGAAATACCATTTACAATAAATTTTCGTTAGAATTAAGATATCCAGTTACATTAAAACAATTGGCTTCAATTTACGTTCTAGGTTTTGCAGAAGGTGGTGGATCCTATGATGGATTTAATAACTATAATCCTTTTAGCGTAAATAGGTCAGCTGGAGCAGGAATTCGTATATTTATGCCAGCATTTGGATTATTAGGTATTGATTTTGGGTACGGATTTGACCCAATATTAGGCGGTATAGGACCAAATGGCTGGGAAACACATTTTATTATAGGACAACAATTTTAAATTTGGCACGATATTTTCTTAAAACACAACCATTAATTATGAAAACTAAAAAGTTACTTTTTTTCACCCTTACTTTCTTTAGCTTCGTATTGATAGCGCAAGCACAAAGAGGAGTGCGTATAGGATATATAGACATGGAATATATCTTAGAGAATGTTCCAGAATATCAAGAAGCCTCTACACAGTTAGAAGGTAAAGTACAACGCTGGAAACAAGATATAGAGAGAAAGAATAAGGCGATTGACCAAATGAAACTTAATTTAAGTAATGAAAGAGTATTACTTACAAAAGAGTTAATTGAGGAACGTGAAGAAGAAATAAAAATAGAAGAAGACGCATTAATTAAATACCAACAAGATAGATTTGGACCTAATGGAGACCTCTTTATACAAAGAAGGCAGTTAGTACAACCTATACAAGATCAGGTTTTTAATATTGTCCAAGAAATAGCCGAAAACAAGAAGTATGATTTTATTTTTGACAGAGCAGATGATGGTGTAACTATGCTTTTTGCTGCTGAAAGAAATGATATAAGCGATCAAGTTTTAAGAAGTATTAATAGAGCGGCTAAAAGAAAAGAAGCAACTACTAGAAAAGAAAAACGTGAAATTGAAGCAAGAGATGCACTTTCACTAGAGGAAGATAAAGAAGTAACTGCTAGAGAAGAAGCAATAGAGGCTAAACAAGAAGAACGCGAAAAAGCTGTTGAAGATAAAAAGAACGCTCGAGAAGCTTTAATGGCAGAGCGTGCAAGAGTAAGAGATTCCATAAAGGCAGCTAAAAAAGCTGAGTTTGAAGCTAGAAGACAAAGACTTCTAGAAGAAAGAAAAAGAAGGCAAGACTCTATCCTTGAAGCTAGAAAGAAAAAGCAAGAAGAAAGAAATGGTGGAGCACCACCATCTGGTGAAGAAGGTGAAGGCGAAAATGAGGAAGAAGGTGGAAATGAAGAAGGCGGAAACAACAATTAATAAATAAAAACTTAATAAATAACACTTAAATTTAATACACTTACAATGAAAAAGTTCAAATTATTATTCGTAGCCATCGTGATGTTTGTAGGAGCTACTACAGTTTCTAATGCGCAATCAAAAATTGCACATATAGATACTCAAGCGCTAGTTGAAGCTATGCCAGAGATGAAAAATGCGCAAAGTCAGCTTGAAAAAATTCAGAAAACTTACGATACAGAGATAAAAGCAATGGCTAAGGAATTAGACACTAAGATTAAGCAATATGAAGCTGAAGCTGAGTCTAAAACCGAAGAAGAGAATACAAAACGCGTACAAGAAGTACAAGGAATGCAACAAAACATTCAGGCATACAGACAACAAGCGTTACAAGACTTACAAAAGAAAGAAGTAGATATTCTTAAGCCAGTACTAGAAAAAGCTCGTCAAGCTATCCAAAAAGTAGCTAGAGCGCAAGGTTTTCAATACGTAATGGATTCTACTACAGGTAGTGGATTAATCCTTGCAGATGGTAAAGACCTTATTGGTGATGTAAAAAAAGAATTAGGGATTTAAGAAGAAAAACTTCTAACAAAATTCTATTAAAGGCTCGCTAATTGCGAGCCTTTAATATTTAAAATAATACCTACTTTTACTAAATGAATACCTCTAGTCCTATTGGAATATTCGATTCTGGTGTTGGTGGCTCTTCCATCTGGAAGGCTATACACCAACTTTTACCTAATGAGAACACTATCTATTTAGCAGATAGTAAAAATGCCCCCTACGGAAACAAAACACAGGATGAAATTATTGCATTAAGCATTAAAAATACAGAATTACTCTTGCGCATGAAATGTAAAGTAATTGTAGTGGCATGCAATACAGCAACTACAAATGCTATACACATCCTAAGAAACAATTATGATATCCCTATTATAGGAATTGAACCAGCTATTAAACCTGCTGCTTTAAATACCAAAACAAAAAGTGTAGGCATACTTGCCACAAAAGGAACACTTAGCAGTACTCTTTTTCATGCGACCACTAAACAATTTGCTAAAGACATAACCATAACCGAAGTAATTGGAGAAGGGCTAGTTCCTTTAATTGAAGCTGGCAAATTAGATAGCCCAGAAATGATTAAATTACTACAAATGTACCTTGCGCCTATGTTATCAAAAAATATTGATCATTTGGTTTTGGGTTGCAGTCATTACCCCTATCTTATTTCTCAATTAAAAGAATTGCTACCTAGTGAAGTAATGATAATAGACTCTGGTGCTGCAGTAGCTAAACAGACTAAAGCTATTTTAGCAAAAAACAAACTACTTAACAATACATCAAACAAAGTGAATCTGGACTTTTACATTAATAACTCAAAAAGTACACTTGAGTTATTACTGAAAGATTATATTTCGAAAATTAAAGTTTCAGAAAAAGACTTTTAACCAAAAAAAGCTAGCAAATCTTTCTTTTTACTAGGGCTTACCATCACCTCTTTTCCGTTAGATAAAAGGACACTTCCTCCTTTTCCTTTTCTATATTCAACAATGGCATTTACATTTACTAAATACGATTTATGAACTCGAGCAAATCCATTTTCTGAAAGTGCTTCTTCAAAATACTTTAGTGTTTTACTTACTAGCTTCTTTTTGTCGTTTAGAAAAATATTGGTGTAGTTATCATCTGCCTGGCAATAAAGAATGTTTGAAATCTCTAGTACTTCAAATCCATTTTGTTGTGGAATAGTAATCTTTCCTTGAACGTGATTTAAAACTGGCTTTAAAACAGATTTTTGTAGTGCATTTTCTTTCTCTTTAATTTCAGCAACATAAGCAACTGCATCAATTAGTTTGTCAATATCAATAGGCTTCAATAAATAATAAGAAGCATGGGCGTTTAAGGCATCTATAGCATAGTGATCATAAGCAGTAACAAAAACAGTTTCAAATTGTCTATCACCTACTTTATCTAATAAATCAAAGGCATTTCCGTATGGCATTTCTACATCCAGAAAAACCAAATCTAAAGCATGCTTTTTAATAAGTAGTAGTGCTTCATCAACATTGGCAGCTTCGCCTAATAAAGTAACATTAGGGCAATACTTAGAAAGATAATTCTTTAAAATATTCCTGCTAGTTTCTTCGTCTTCTACAATAATGGCTTTAAGTTTCATAGGACTAGTCTTTTTTCAGGGTTAAAACAACTTGAGTCCCCTCTTTAGTATCAAAAACATCACTTACTGTAACATCTACTTTGTCCTTATACATTTCATTTAAAATTGCAATTCGCTTTTTAATGTTGCCCATTCCTTTAGATTTTTGTTTCTTTTGATTTTCAGTTTTAAGGGCTTTCGATTTTTCTCGTCCAATACCATTATCTATGATAGATATTTGCACCGTTTCAGTATCTATTTTTTGAAAATGAATAGTTAACAAACCCTTCTCCTCTTTATATCGTAGACCATGCCAAACAGCGTTTTCCACATAGGGCTGTAACAACATAGGCGGTATTACAAATTCATTTAGAGGAATTTCATTATCAACCTCTATTGTATATTCAAACTTATCTTGAAATCTAAAATGCTCTAACTTTACATACAGTTCTAATAATTCTATTTCTTTTTCTAATGGAATAAAATCTTCTTCGCTATTTTCTAATACAGATCTCATGAGCTGGGAAAATTCACTTAAATATTTATTGGCAGCACGTTCGTCACTTTGAGCAATAAAGCTATTTACAGAATTTAAGGCATTAAAAATAAAATGTGGGTTCATTTGTGTACGCAGAGACTTTAACGCCAGAATATTATTAGCATATTTTTGCTGCCGGACACCTTTATATTGATTATACGCCATTGCCAAGAGCAAAAGTGCAATTAAAACAAGAGACCCTATAATCCACTTTTGTATAGTGTTATTTTTTTCAATAAGCTCTTGATTTTCAAAAGCCAGCTTATATCTGCTCTCGTTAATTTCACGTTCACTTTCTAAGCTTGAAATTCTATTTTGCTGTAAGGCAATATCCCTACTTAACCTTGAGGCTTGAGAAATCTCTTGTTCTTTTTTAACGTATAACTCATCAATCACTTCTACATAGCGCTCATAACTTTCGGTTGCTTTATCAAAATCGCCAATATCTCTATATACTTCAGATAACTTTCTAGTGGCATCTTTTTCTACAACTAAATCCGATTTTGATTCAGCTTCATTAATACTCTTTTCCAAAAAAGGGATAGCTTCGTCATACTTTTCTAATCCAAGAAATGCATTTGCTATTTTATAGTTTTGACGCTGTGGAGTTAGTGGGCTATTATTATCTAAAGGTTCTTCATCATCATCTTCCAGATAATTAATTTCTTCTAAAGCTTCAGAACGCAATTCAATCTCTTTGTTATAATCCTTTTTTTGATTGTAGAAATCTGCAACTTTGTTTTTCTCTTCAACTGAACGCTTTCTATTTTCTTTTTTAGATAATGTAAGTGAGTTGCCAAAGTACTCTTCTGCCTCTACTAATGACCCACCTAATGCATAGGCCTCCCCTATTTTGGAATTTAGATCTGTAATTTTTGGGGTTATTTTATTTGCGGTTGCTAGATCCAGAGCTTTTTGATAATTAAAAATACTTTTTACAGGCACATTGGTTTGTTTGTAATTGTCGCCAAGGCCTTCGTAGACAATAACCTTTTGATAGTTAGAAAGGCGCTCTTTTAATAATACTGTATATAACTCTATACTTTCTTGATACTTATTATTTTGTCTGTATGCATCTGCTAGTTTAATTTGCACATCAACTCTAGGGGAAAAAGTGAGACTTCTTTTATAATTACCTATAGCAAGATCACTTTGCTTCCAGAACAAGTTAATGTCTCCCAAAGTTTCAAAAGCAATACTGTTTTCGGTATTGGTAATTTCTTTTTTAGGAACTACCTCTAAAGCTGTTGTGACATATCCAATACTCTGCGTTGCATTTTTTTTAAGTGTGATTTTTGCTGAATCTATATAGCTTGTAAAAGCACTTTTTGCATCTCTATTAGAGGCAACTTTTTTAAACTTACTAATTTCGTTCTCTGGAGCTTCGACTCTAATTTTTATAAAATCGTCTTCTTCAACATCGTAATAAACAGTTTGAAAGTCGTCACTACTAATAACTATTTGATCTCCCTCCTTTGCTAGTATTGAGAATCTTCCTAAATCATCAGTAGTGGTGTATTCACCTCCAACAATCTCAACATTTACCTTAGCAATAGGCTTGTTGGTCTCGTCCTCTATCACTTCCCCTTTTACTGTAAAGGGCACTTTTTCAGTACGAGATTGCTGGGCTATAGCAATAGTAGCAAAAACCAAAAAGAAGATGCACAATATGTGTTTAAGATATTTCATTTTACAAAAAAATATTGCTACCAAGACTTCTTAAAAAGTACTCTAGTCTTGATTATTAAGTAAACCTACAAACTTTATCTGGTAGAATAAAATGGCAAAAGCTTGAAATAGCTTATTTGCACATTAAAAAAGACCACTTTACTCAATGAGAAGTCATGTTTACTAAACAATAAGCAAGAGCAACTCATTGGGCTTTTTTTATACAAAAAGTTCATTCTAGGTTTACATCAAAAATAAGTCTAAAATGAAAAAACAATTTACAATACTCTATTTGCTAATAGCAATTTCAATAGCAGCAAAAGCACAACACAAAGGAAATTATGACCAAAACAACAAGCTAATTTCTAGACAAAATATTGCTAAAACTGCCTACGGAAATGCGCAAGTATATAACCCATACGTACAACAGCAGACACAACCATTGCAAACTAGCAATACCATTAGAGTTGATGTAAAAGCACTAAAAAATGTAAAAGCAACAAACTATACAGCCG
Organism: Patiriisocius hiemis; assembly: GCF_031846325.1. Classification (NCBI taxonomy): domain Bacteria; kingdom Pseudomonadati; phylum Bacteroidota; class Flavobacteriia; order Flavobacteriales; family Flavobacteriaceae; genus Patiriisocius; species Patiriisocius hiemis. Next base: position 35,418 of record NZ_JAVRHZ010000010.1, read on the forward strand.
TCTTTAATTTATCTCAAATTGGAGCAACTGCAGAAGAAGCCAACAAACTCGTTAATGACCGAATTAATAATGTGAGAGCAGCTCTTTTGAGTGAAGGAGTTAAAGAAGAAGATATTGTTATAGATGTAATATCATTTGTTCCCGTTTATGAAGTTGAAGTCCAGAAAAAGATTTTTAGCACAAAATACAATGAGGTTCCAAAAGGGTTTAAACTACAGCAAAATATCCACATTAGGTTTAAAGATACTAAAACATTCGAAGCTATATTAACCGCTTGTGCATCTAATGAAATCTATAACCTAGTTAAGGTAGATTATTTTATAGATAATATTAAAGCTGTTTACAGAGAACTTCAAAAAGAACTACTAACCCTAATTAATGAAGAAAAAGAATACTACCAAGCATTAGGTTTTGATTTAACAAACTACAACAAAAAAATGGCAGATAATAAATACTGCTTTTTTCCTAAAGATTTTTATCAAAGCTATCAAGCTTATAATAGTATCTCTTTTGATGCTTTAAAAAAGAATAAAGTGATTACTAAAGTAGAAAAAGAAACTTCTTACTACTACCAACCTATCACCTATCAAGATTATGATATTGTATTAAATCCTTCCATTTTAGAACCTGTAGTACAAATTGGAATGAACATAGTTTTAGAATACACTCCAAAACCCAAAGAACAAAAAGAAGAACCTATAACAAAGACAGAAGTAAAACCCGTGTATTATGTACTATCACCTAATGGTACTATTGATATAAAAAAATTAGAAACAAATAAATAATTCGTTATGAAAACAATTAAAATCACTTTACTCTTATTATGCATGACATTTTTGTCTTGCAAAGCAGAAAACAAAAAAGAGGCAATAGCATTTAATGGAACTATACAAACACCTATTGCTAAAGAACATTACATTAAAGTTGCACTCCTACTAGATACTAGTAATAGTATGGATGGCCTAATTGATCAAGCTAAGGCTCAACTTTGGGAAATAGTAAACGAACTCTCCTACGCCAAGTGTAAAAATGAAAGACCTAATTTAGAAATTGCTCTTTACGAATATGGAAATGATAATCTAGACGCTAAAGAAGGCTATTTAAGAAAAATTCTTCCTTTTACTGAAGACCTAGATGATATTTCAAAAGAGCTTTTTTCATTAACTACAAATGGGGGAAGTGAATACTGCGGTACAGTAATAAACTCTTCATTAAAACAATTAGATTGGGGAAATGATAATGATGATTTAAAAATGATTTTTATTGCTGGCAATGAACCTTTTACACAAGGTACTATAAACTACAAAGATGCTGCCTTTAATGCCAAAGAAAAAGGAGTTGTTGTTAATACTATTTTTTGTGGTGACTATAAACATGGTATAGACTCTTACTGGAAAGATGGAGCACAGCTAACTTATGGAGATTATATGGCTATTAATCATAATCAACAAACGGTACATATTTCGTCTCCTTATGATGATTTAATTCTACAATTAAACATAAAGCTTAACAACACATATATTCCTTATGGAAGAATAGGGAAAAATAAAATGGAAATACAAGCGGAACAAGACGCAAACGCTGGTGATTATAGTAAAGCAAATGCAGTAAGCAGAACAATTACAAAGGGGTCTCATTTGTATAAAAACAGTTCATGGGACTTAGTAGATGCTGAAGCCGAAGAAGATTTTGATTATAGTAAATTGAAAAAAGAAGATTTACCAGAAGAATTAAAAGAAAAATCCACTTCACAACTTAAGGTGTATATAGCTAAAAACCGAAAGGAGCGTGAAGACATTCAAGCTGAGATTGCAAGGTTAAACAAAAAAAGAAGGGCATATTTAGCTTCCAAAAAAGGTGAAAAAGACAATGGTTTAGAAAGTGCTATGATAAAAGCACTCAAAAAACAAGCAGAAAAGAAAAATTACAGTTGGAATTAAAAAAAGCCCCTTTTCAGGGGCTTTAAATTTTTAGTTTATTGCTGGACAATTACAATCGTATGGTTCTGGTCTTCCTCCTAAAAAGTCATAGCCCAAAGTAATTTGATGAAATCCTCCACTCTGAAAACGTATATTCCCTGCTTGATAAGAGTATGTATACGCAAACATAAAATTCTTATAGTTTACTCCTAAAACAGGCGTATAATATTGTAGTTTTTGTCCCTTTATTTCTTGACCATCAAGAAACTCTGCTCCATCAAAACTTCTTCTGTAAGATAATCCTCCCCAAAGCTGTCCAAAGTCCATTTCACGATACGCTTTAAAATTAACATCAACCGTTTGTTCTCCGGTTCTTTCTTGAAATTGGAATAGCACAGAGGGCTCATACGTCCAAGTAGCACCATAATTTCCTATTGCGTAAGCAAAAGAAGCCAGATACCTTCTTTGATTATTATTTTCAAAATCTGAAGAGTTAATACTTCTATTCTGAAAAATTAAATTCTTTACTGTAAGATGACCAGAAAAATCTAGGAAGTTATACGACACTCCTACATCAATATTAAAATAAGATGTACTTTGAATAATTCCTGCAATAATTGGGTCAAAATCATTAGGATCAAACTGAGTCTCATCCAGTCTTGACTGTATTAAACCAGCACTTAAACCAAAAGATAATTGATTTAAGTCAGCATCACTCCTAGAAAACATTAAATGATGCGCATATGTTAGATAACCTCCTGCTTGTGAGTGGAACCCATTTTGGTCATTAAAAACAATAGCACCAACTCCACTTTTCTCTCCTAAGCGCGCATTAAAACTTAACGTTTGCAAGTTTGGCGCTTCATTTTGGTCAAACCATTGTTGTCTTGCTGTAAGTCGCAATTGATTGTGTGTCGCTGCTCCAGCCATAGATGGATGGAGTAAATACAAATTATCAGCAAAATAATCTGAATAAAAGGGGATTCCATCCTGTGAAAACCCTAATTGAGAAATCAATAGTAGGAGGATGATGTAGGTTTTTTTGATGTTCATAATAATCATC
>NZ_JAVRHZ010000011.1:0-6503 GCF_031846325.1 Patiriisocius hiemis
CAAAGGGGGCTTCTTACTTTTTAAAAATATATCTTAGTAGTTACTAGATTTTTAAAGACAAAAGCATATAACTACCTTTGTGAAAAATTAATAACGAATTCCGAAAAGGAAACAAAAACAATAAATATGGGAAAAGGTTTTTTTGAAGTTCCAATAGCAGTTAATGAACCAATATTATCATATGCACCAGGTTCGTCAGAGCGAGAAAGAGTTTTAAAAACTTATAAAGAGATGTATAATGAGACTATCGAAGTCCCACTATATATTAATGGAAAAGATATTAAGACTGGCAATACAGCTAGTATGAATCCTCCACATGACCACCAGCATAACCTTGGCGTTTACCACAAGGCAGACAAATCTCATATTGAAGAGGCAATTAGTTCCTCAATTGAAGCTAGAAAAAAATGGTCAAAAATGCCTTGGGAACAAAGAGCAGGTATATTTCTTAGAGCTGCTGAACTTATTGCAGGGCCTTACAGAGCTAAGATTAATGCGGCTACAATGTTAGCGCAATCTAAAACAATTCATCAAGCAGAAATTGATTCAGCTTGTGAGCTTATAGACTTTTTACGTTTTAATGTTCAGTTTATGACTGAAATTTACCATGAACAACCAGAATCAACTTCTGGTGCTTGGAATAGATTAGAATATAGACCTCTTGAGGGCTTTGTATACGCCATAACTCCATTTAACTTTACCGCTATTGCTGGAAATCTACCCGCAAGTGCGGCTCTTATGGGTAATGTTGTAATTTGGAAACCAAGTGATAGTCAAGTATATTCTGCAAAAGTAGTATTAGATGTATTTAGAGAAGCTGGTGTGCCAGATGGTGTTATTAATATGGTTATGGGTGATCCAGTAATGATTACTGATACTGTATTAGAAAGTCCAGACTTTAGCGGACTCCACTTTACAGGATCTACAACAGTTTTTAAAAATCTTTGGCAACAAATTGGAAGTAATATCCATAAGTACAAAACTTACCCAAGAATAGTTGGAGAAACTGGAGGTAAAGATTTTATAGTTGCACATAAGACTTCTAATCCAAAACAAGTAGCTACTGCTATTGCTAGAGGTGCTTTTGAATTTCAAGGGCAAAAATGTAGTGCAGCAAGTAGATGTTATATCCCTAAAAGCATTTGGGAAGATGTAAAAAAATATCTTGTAGCTGACATCAACTCATTTAAAATAGGTTCTCCTGAGAATATGGAAAACTTTATAACAGCAGTTATACACGAAGGTTCTTTTGACAAACTTGCTGGTTATATTGATCAAGCAAAAAAAGATAATGATGCAGAGATTATTGCAGGAGGAACCTACGATAAATCTAAAGGATATTTTATTGACCCAACTGTTATTGTTACAGAAAACCCTAAGTACACTACTATGTGTACAGAATTATTTGGACCAGTAGTAACTATTTACATCTATGAAGATGAGGCGTGGGAAGAAACATTAAAGCTAGTTGACGAAACTGGAGAATACGCACTTACTGGAGCTGTATTTAGTGAAGACAGATACGCTTTAGAAACAGCAGTAAAAGCATTAGAGAATGCTGCAGGAAACTTTTATATAAATGACAAACCAACTGGAGCAGTTGTTGGACAACAACCTTTTGGTGGTGCAAGAGGAAGTGGTACTAATGATAAAGCCGGAAGTAAATTAAACCTATACAGGTGGATCTCTCCAAGAATGATAAAAGAGACATTTGTTACTCCAGTAGATTACAAATATCCTTTCCTAGGTTAATTTTAGTAAATAAATCATAAATAAAAAGAGTGCTTTATTAATAATCACTCTTTTTATTATAAGTTATATCTAAAAAAAAAACTCTTTCAGAAAACTGAAAGAGTTTTTAAATTTTTTGAACCAAATTCTTTTTTACAGAGAAGCTACGTGCTTAGCCATATTAGATTTTAGGTTAGCAGCTTTGTTAGAATGTATAATATTCTTTTTAGCTAACTTATCTATCATTGAAACCACAGAAGGAAATAACTTTTCAGCCTCTTTCTTATCCGTAAGTTCTTGAAGCTTTTTCATAGCATTACGTGTCGTCTTATGTTGGTAACGATTACGTAAACGCTTTGTTTCGCTATTTCTGATTCTCTTTAATGCTGACTTGTGATTCGCCATGTTTATTATATTAGTTCAATTTTGTAGTCCGTAGGGGAATCGAACCCCTGTTACCAGGATGAAAACCTGGCGTCCTAACCCCTAGACGAACGGACCATTAGTTTTTAATTGCGGATGCAAAAATACAACTATTTTTAAATGTCGCAAATACTAAAATAACTTTTTTTAAAAAATTAATATGCCTTTGCAAAAAGTACCCTTTTTTGAGATGGTTTACCTGTAACTACACAAGCCCCTAGCTCTTCAACAGCATCTAAAGGTATACACCTAATAGTAGCCTTTGTTTCTTTTTTAATACGCTCTTCAGTTTCAGGAGTTCCATCCCAATGCGCAGAGATAAATCCTCCTTTATCTTCTAACACTTTTTTAAATTCGTCATAACTTTCTACACTAGTTATATTTTCTTTTCTAAAATTAGAAGCTTTTGTGTACAAGTTAGTTTGAATTTCATCCAGCAAGGCAATAACTTTTTCTGAAACAGAGCTCATATCAATAAACTCTTTAGACAAAGTATCTCTTCTGGCTATTTCAACTGTCCCCTTTTCAACATCCTTTGGTCCAATTGCGATACGTACTGGAACTCCTTTTAATTCATATTCATTAAACTTCCAACCGGGTTTATGTGTATCTCTATTATCAAATTTTACCCTAACACCTTTACTTCTTAATTCAGTCACAAGTCTTTTTGCAACTTCACTAACCGCTTCAAATTGTTCATCACTTCTATAAATTGGAACTATCACAACTTGGTCTGGAGCAAGATTAGGTGGTAATACCAATCCATTGTCATCACTATGCGTCATAATTAAAGCTCCCATAAGCCTTGTAGAAACCCCCCAAGAAGTAGCCCAAACATGTTCTTGTTTCCCTTCTTTTGTAGCAAATTTTACATCAAATGCCTTTGCGAAATTTTGTCCTAAAAAGTGAGAGGTACCGGCTTGTAACGCCTTACCATCTTGCATCAATGCTTCTATACAATAAGTTTCTAGTGCTCCAGCGAAGCGCTCACTTTCTGTTTTAAATCCTTTTATAACAGGAACTGCCATAAAATTTTCAGCAAAATCTGCATAAACATTAATCATTTGCTCTGCTTCAGCAAGAGCTTCTTTTTCAGTAGCATGGGCTGTGTGTCCCTCTTGCCATAAAAATTCTGCTGTACGTAAAAACAAACGAGTACGCATTTCCCAACGCACAACATTAGCCCATTGATTTATGAGAAGCGGAAGATCTCTGTAAGATTGTATCCATTTTCTATAAGTGTCCCATATAATAGTTTCTGAAGTAGGACGAACAATTAACTCCTCTTCAAGCTTTGCATCTTCATCTACAACTATACCACCATTTTCATCATTCTTTAACCTATAATGAGTAACTACTGCACATTCTTTAGCGAAACCATCTACATGACTTGCTTCTTTACTAAAATAGGATTTTGGAATAAACAAAGGGAAATATGCGTTTTGATGTCCTGTTTCCTTAAACATTCTGTCTAATTCTGCTTGCATTCTTTCCCAAATTGCAAAACCGTAAGGTTTGATAACCATACAGCCACGAACTCCAGAATTTTCGGCCAAATCTGCCTTGATTACAAGCTCATTGTACCATTTTGAGTAATCTTCACTTCGTGTTGTTAAGTTTTTAGCCATAGTTGGAGGTTTGGCACAAATGTTGTGACTATATTAAAAGTATATTAAATATTAGATTGTCTCGGCAAAACTAATTATTTTTCAGATGTTCAACAATTAAATCGTACCATTATGCAAACTAAAAATACATTCAATATAAATTCAATAACTATAGCGGCTAGTGCTCTATTAGCTTTAGTTTTGAGTTCATGTGGGACTTATTACAATGGTGCTGCTAGCCAAGATGGTATCTATGAGACCGAAACTAGGACTGCTTATGAAGAAGAAGTTGAAGTCTCCCCTAATTCAAATTATTACAAGCAATATTTTGCGTCAAAAGATAAGGATTTTGAAAACCTCCCTGAAGAAGGAGCCATTTTTACAGATATAGAAGCGTATTCAACTTCAGAAACTTTAGCCGAAGACGGAACAATTGTTATAGAAGAGAGGGAATATGAAGAAGACTATGGTGGATGGGGAACCAATGGTGGAGAGGTAACTGTAAACATATACAATAATGGCTGGAACAACTGGGGCTTTTATAATGGCTGGGGTTGGAATTACGGATTTTACAATAACTGGTATAGACCATGGGGTTGGAATTATGGCTGGGGATTCTACAACGGCTGGGGCTGGGGTAATCCTTATTGTTTTGGTGGTTTTTACAATAATTTCTATTATGGAGGTGGTTACTATGGAGGATATTACAACAATGCTGTAGCCTACAATAGAGGCAGAAGAAATGTTGATTATGCATCTAGGGGTAGAACAAATTATACTAATAGATCAAACACTTCTACTAGAAGAAATTCTTACTCTCGTTCTGAAAATATGAGAAGAGCGAATTCTAGAGCTACAAGAAATATCACAAACTCTAGAAATATTAGAAGAAATAACAATTCAAGAACTATAAGAAATTCTAATTCTCGTAATAATAATTCTAGAAGCATTAGAAATAATTCAAGAACATCAAGACCCTCATACTCAAGACCTTCAAATTCAAGAAGTAGTAGAGGGAGCGTTAGGAGTTCTAGCTCAAGTAGATCTTCTGGTGCTACCAGAGGTGGTTCATCGAGAGGTGGGAGCTCTAGAGGTCGTGGTGGTAGAGGATAAAATTTTCAATTAACTTTTATTAAGTAAAGTATTTAATATGAAAAAGAAACTAATTTTCTTTATCGTAGCAAGTATTGCTATGACTTATTCCCAAGCACAAAATATTTTTGATGGCTTACGATATTCTCAAGAACAGATAAATGGATCTGCAAGGTTTCAAGCCATGAGCGGTGCATTTGGAGCCCTAGGCGGGGATCTTTCTGCAATAAACATAAACCCTGCAAGTAGTGCTATTTTTTTAAATAATTCTGCTGCAATTTCTCTTGGTGTTCTAGATAAAGAGAACGAGGCTACTTACTTTAACACTTCAACCTCTAGTTTTGATACAGATATAAGTGTTAATCAAGGAGGGTTAGTTTTTGTTTTTCCTAATGCTAATGAAGAATCTCCCTGGCGAAAAATATCCTTAGGACTTAATTATAACAACACAAGAAATTTTGATGACGAGTTATTTGTACAGGGCACTAGTTCTAATTCCATAAGTGATTTCTTTTTAGCCCAGGCTCAAGGCATACCATTAGATTTATTAGAGCTAAGACCTGGAGAGACAATAGATGATTTGTATTCTTTCTTAGGTGAATCTGAAGGTATTTCAGCACAAAATGCATTTTTAGGTTTTCAAGGTTTTATATTCGATCCTGTAGATGACAACCCAAATAACACCTCCTACTCATCGAATGTTACAGGCGGAAACTTTAACCAAGATTATGCATTGTTGTCAAATGGCTATAATGGTAAGTTTTCATTTAATGTTGCAACTCAATATGAAGATAATTTATACTTCGGAATAAACTTAAACTCTCATTATTTTGAATACAATGAAAGTACTTTTTTTGAGGAAAGAAACTCTAATGCTGGTAGCACTATTAATCAAATTGGATTTCAGAACAACTTAGCAACAACTGGAGCTGGATTTTCGGCACAAATTGGAGCGATATATAAAGTAACAAATGAGCTTAGAATTGGAGCAACCTATGATACTCCAACATGGTATGAAATTTCTGAAGAGACCTCCCAATACCTAGAAACCGAAAGAACAGAAAACGGTCAACAAATAACTCAAATTGTCGACCCAAGAGTGATTAATATTTTTGAAAACTACAACCTTACAACTCCAGGAAAAATTAGCGCTAGTGCTGCGTATGTATTTGGAAAAAAAGGGCTTTTAAGTTTTGATTATTCGTATAAAGATTATTCAAACATTAAATTTAGACCTAGTAACGATATTTTGTTCTCTACATTAAATACATCTATTGAAAACAACCTAAAAGCAGTATCTTCCTATAGATTAGGTGGTGAGTATAAAATTCAAAATTTTAGTCTTAGAGGAGGGTATCACTTTGAGGAAAGTCCTTATCAAGATGAAATTACAGTTGGTGACATTACTGGTTTCTCATTAGGTCTTGGCTACAATTTTGGCAACTACACATTTGATTTAGCATACTCTAGAAGTGAGCAATCTCGAAATCAACAATTTTATGATGTTGGTTTTACTAATAGTTCATCTATTAATACTATTAATAGTGCTTTTGTATTTACACTAGGATTTAGCATCTAAAACTCATTAGTTATATAAGAGCAAAACCCCAACTTAGAGTTGGGGTTTTGTTCTATAGAAACTTACTATGT
>NZ_JAVRHZ010000012.1:0-5417 GCF_031846325.1 Patiriisocius hiemis
GTTCATTGACATATTGAAATTGACAGCGTATGGTTACTAATTAGAAATGGTTAGTAATTATATTGAAAGAACTAGATTAAGTAAGATACCTGAGAATTTTTTAGAGTGATTAAGGCTTAGTAGTTGTATAAATATATTTAAGATTTAACGATGAAGAGTTTGATCCTGGCTCAGGATGAACGCTAGCGGCAGGCCTAACACATGCAAGTCGAGGGGTAACATGGAGTGCTTGCACTTTGATGACGACCGGCGCACGGGTGCGTAACGCGTATACAATCTACCTTATACTGAGGGATAGCCCAGAGAAATTTGGATTAATACCTCATAGTATGTTTTTATGGCATCATATAGACATTAAAGGTTACGGTATAAGATGAGTATGCGTCCTATTAGCTAGATGGTAAGGTAACGGCTTACCATTGCTACGATAGGTAGGGGCCCTGAGAGGGGGATCCCCCACACTGGTACTGAGACACGGACCAGACTCCTACGGGAGGCAGCAGTGAGGAATATTGGACAATGGGCGAGAGCCTGATCCAGCCATGCCGCGTGCAGGAAGACTGCCCTATGGGTTGTAAACTGCTTTTATATAGGAAGAAACCTATCCACGTGTGGATAGCTGACGGTACTATAAGAATAAGGATCGGCTAACTCCGTGCCAGCAGCCGCGGTAATACGGAGGATCCAAGCGTTATCCGGAATCATTGGGTTTAAAGGGTCCGTAGGCGGGCTATTAAGTCAGAGGTGAAAGTTTGCAGCTCAACTGTAAAATTGCCTTTGATACTGGTAGTCTTGAATTAGTATGAAGTGGTTAGAATAAGTAGTGTAGCGGTGAAATGCATAGATATTACTTAGAATACCGATTGCGAAGGCAGATCACTAATACTATATTGACGCTGAGGGACGAAAGCGTGGGGAGCGAACAGGATTAGATACCCTGGTAGTCCACGCCGTAAACGATGGATACTAGCTGTTCGGAACTTGTTTCTGAGTGGCTAAGCGAAAGTGATAAGTATCCCACCTGGGGAGTACGTTCGCAAGAATGAAACTCAAAGGAATTGACGGGGGCCCGCACAAGCGGTGGAGCATGTGGTTTAATTCGATGATACGCGAGGAACCTTACCAGGGCTTAAATGCAATATGACAGGGGTGGAAACACCCTTTCCTTCGGGCAGATTGCAAGGTGCTGCATGGTTGTCGTCAGCTCGTGCCGTGAGGTGTCAGGTTAAGTCCTATAACGAGCGCAACCCCTGTGGTTAGTTGCCAGCGAGTAATGTCGGGAACTCTAGCCAGACTGCCGGTGCAAACCGTGAGGAAGGTGGGGATGACGTCAAATCATCACGGCCCTTACGTCCTGGGCTACACACGTGCTACAATGGTAGGGACAGAGAGCAGCCACTGCGTGAGCAGGAGCGAATCTATAAACCCTATCTCAGTTCGGATCGGAGTCTGCAACTCGACTCCGTGAAGCTGGAATCGCTAGTAATCGGATATCAGCCATGATCCGGTGAATACGTTCCCGGGCCTTGTACACACCGCCCGTCAAGCCATGGAAGCTGGGGGTACCTGAAGTCGGTGACCGCAAGGAGCTGCCTAGGGTAAAACTGGTAACTGGGGCTAAGTCGTAACAAGGTAGCCGTACCGGAAGGTGCGGCTGGAACACCTCCTTTCTAGAGAAAGTACGACGATTAAGTTTAGCTTTATAGTTAACAATCGGGTACTTACTTGATTTAGTTTGTCAATTTTAATTAAATAATGCAGTCTCATAGCTCAGCTGGTTAGAGCGCTACACTGATAATGTAGAGGTCGGCAGTTCGAGTCTGCCTGAGACTACGAATAACGTTCATATTATATTGAAGGAAATTTTAGAAGTTGTGCTACTGTCAACTATAAACTGGCAACTGCCTACTTTATAAGACGGGGAATTAGCTCAGCTGGCTAGAGCGCCTGCCTTGCACGCAGGAGGTCATCGGTTCGACTCCGATATTCTCCACAATTCTTGAGGTTTAGGGATTGATAGGTAACAAAACAACCAAGGATACTGTTTATTTACAGTAAAATAGTTTTTGTTATCATCGTATTTAATCCGTTGAAAGAAAAACGTTCATTGACATATTGAGAAATAAGAATACGAGAAAAGCAATAATTAAGTAAAATTAAGTTAGCAGTTTTCAGTATGCAGTTGGCAGTATTTATACTACCGGCTAAAGACTAAAAGCTACTGACTATGAATAACTCATTAAAGAGCAAAAAAGTACAATAAGCAAAGTAAGAGCGCATGGGGAATGCCTAGGCTCTCAGAGGCGAAGAAGGACGTGATAAGCTGCGATAAGCTGTGGGGAGTGGCACATACACTTTGATCCGCAGATTTCCGAATGGGGCAACCCACTATACTGAAGGTATAGTATCCGCAAGGAGGCGAACCCGGGGAACTGAAACATCTAAGTACCCGGAGGAAGAGAAAACAATAGTGATTGCGTTAGTAGCGGCGAGCGAACGCGCAGTAGCCCAAACCAAAATTGTTACGGCAATTTTGGGGTTGTAGGACTACGATATTTGATGCACAACGAATTAGAACTAGTTGGAAAGCTAGACCATAGACGGTGATAGTCCGGTATAAGTAAGGCGTGTTATTGATAGTAGTATCCTGAGTAGTGCGGGGCACGTGAAACCCTGTATGAATCCAGCGGGACCATCCGCTAAGGCTAAATACTCCTGAGAGACCGATAGTGAACCAGTACCGTGAGGGAAAGGTGAAAAGAACCCCGAACAGGGGAGTGAAATAGAACCTGAAACCATGCGCTTACAAGCGGTCGGAGCCATTTATGGTGACGGCGTGCCTTTTGCATAATGAGCCTACGAGTTACTGTTGTTAGCAAGGTTAAGTACTTCAGGTACGGATCCGTAGCGAAAGCGAGTCTGAATAGGGCGTTATAGTTAGCAGTAGTAGACGCGAAACCGTGTGATCTACCCTTGGGCAGGTTGAAGCTGTGGTAACACATAGTGGAGGACCGAACCCGTTGACGTTGAAAAGTCTTGGGATGACCTGAGGGTAGGGGTGAAAGGCCAATCAAACTCGGAAATAGCTCGTACTCCCCGAAATGCATTTAGGTGCAGCGTATACATAGTTTTATAGAGGTAGAGCTACTGATTGGATGCGGGGGCTTCACCGCCTACCAATTCCTGACAAACTCCGAATGCTATAAAATGTTTGTATGCAGTGAGGGCATGGGTGCTAAGGTCCATGTCCGAGAGGGAAAGAACCCAGACCATCGGCTAAGGTCCCAAAATATATACTAAGTTGAATAAACGAGGTTGGATTGCATAGACAGCTAGGATGTTGGCTTGGAAGCAGCCATTCATTTAAAGAGTGCGTAACAGCTCACTAGTCGAGCGATCCGGCATGGATAATAATCGGGCATAAGTATATTACCGAAGCTATGGACTTCGTAAGAAGTGGTAGGGGAGCATTGTAGTGGCGTTGAAGGTGAACTGTGAGGTTTGCTGGAGTAGCTACAAAAGAAAATGTAGGCATAAGTAACGATAATGCGGGCGAGAAACCCGCACACCGAAAGACTAAGGTTTCCTCAGCTATGCTAATCAGCTGAGGGTTAGTCGGGACCTAACGCGAACCCGAAAGGGGTAGTGGATGGCCAACAGGTTAATATTCCTGTACCTGCTCACGTTAAAAGTGACGGATTCGAATAGTTGGTGCGTGCTGACGGAATAGCACGTTGAAGCGAGTGGTAACACCGCGATAGTACACTAAGGCTACGGCTGCGGTGATAATCCAGCGAATCGAGTTCCAAGAAAAGCGAGTGAAGCAGCCCGTACCCTAAACCGACACAGGTAGTTGGGATGAGAATTCTAAGGTGCTCGAGAGATTCATGGCTAAGGAACTAGGCAAAATCGACCCGTAACTTCGGGAGAAGGGTCGCCCCCGCTTCGGCGGGGGCCGCAGTGAAGAGGTCCAGGCGACTGTTTATCAAAAACACAGGGCTCTGCTAAATCGAAAGATGATGTATAGGGCCTGACACCTGCCCGGTGCTGGAAGGTTAAGAGGAGATGTTAGCTTCGGCGACGCATTGAATTGAAGCCCCAGTAAACGGCGGCCGTAACTATAACGGTCCTAAGGTAGCGAAATTCCTTGTCGGGTAAGTTCCGACCTGCACGAATGGTGTAACGATCTGGACACTGTCTCAGCCATGAGCTCGGTGAAATTGTAGTAACGGTGAAGATGCCGTTTACCCGCTGTGGGACGAAAAGACCCCGTGAACCTTTACTATAGCTTAGTATTGACCTTGGACAAATAATGTGTAGGATAGGTGGGAGACTTCGACCCTGCGTCGCCAGGCGTGGGTGAGTCACTGTTGAAATACCACCCTTTATTTGTTTAGGGCCTAACCCAGCGATGGGGACAGTGCTTGGTGGGTAGTTTGACTGGGGTGGTCGCCTCCAAAAGAGTAACGGAGGCTTCTAAAGGTTCCCTCAATACGGTTGGCAATCGTGTGTAGAGTGCAATGGCATAAGGGAGCTTGACTGAGAGACCTACAAGTCGATCAGGTACGAAAGTAGAGCATAGTGATCCGGTGGTTCCGCATGGAAGGGCCATCGCTCAAAGGATAAAAGGTACTCCGGGGATAACAGGCTGATCTCCCCCAAGAGCTCACATCGACGGGGGGGTTTGGCACCTCGATGTCGGCTCGTCACATCCTGGGGCTGGAGAAGGTCCCAAGGGTTGGGCTGTTCGCCCATTAAAGTGGCACGCGAGCTGGGTTCAGAACGTCGTGAGACAGTTCGGTCTCTATCTACAGTGGGCGCAAGAAATTTGAGTGGATCTGACTCTAGTACGAGAGGACCGAGTTGGACTGACCTCTGGTGTACCAGTTGTTCCGCCAGGAGCATTGCTGGGTAGCTACGTCGGGAAGGGATAAGCGCTGAAAGCATATAAGCGCGAAACCCACCACAAGATGAGATTTCTTTAAAGGGTCGTGGGAGACTACCACGTTGATAGGTCACAGGTGTAAGAGCAGTAATGTTTGTAGCCGAGTGATACTAATAACCCATAAGCTTATGTACATCGCTTTCCCACCCGCAAGGGTGGGAAGCAACTCTTTTTTAATATGAGTATTATATTACTTTATAAAACTTTTTTTGTTATCCTTATTCTCAATATGTTAAGATATTTATTCCTGTGAAAACAGGAATCTTTTCCAAGAAAGGCCAATATGAATCAAAATAGATTCTTGCCTTAAAGGGAATTGAAAAACTAAGGTGGTTATAGCGACGGGGCTCACCTCTTACCTTTCCGAACAGAGAAGTTAAGCCCGTTTGCGCCGATGGTACTACAATCGTGGGAGAGTAGGTCGCCGCCTTCTTTAAGACTCAATCTAAAAATAGATTGAGTCTTTTTTTTT
>NZ_JAVRHZ010000013.1:0-4586 GCF_031846325.1 Patiriisocius hiemis
CCCTCTCCATTAATTATATGTGATGATGGTAGTGGTATGTCTTGTGATACAAACACGCCTAATGATGGATTTGGCACGTTTCGTTTAGACGATGCTACGTTGGATATAACAGGTGGTGATCCTGATTTAACTGTGACCTATTTTGGCACGAGGATAAATGCACAGAATAATCAATTGCCTTTACCGGTAGATGTTGGTACTGGTGATGTTTTGTATTGTAATGACAATGCTTATAATGATATACCTGTGACTGATGTTTTAGATCCTTTATTTGGTACTGGTGGAGTTTGGGCACGAGTAGATAGTGCTACCAATAATTGTTTTGAGATAGTACCCTTATCTTTAATAGTAAGAGATTTACCAGAGATTAACACCCCATCGGGTCCATTGCGTGTATGCGATGATGCTGTAGCCGATGGTATTACTACGGGAATTGATTTAACCCAGGTAGAGTTAGAAGTACTAGGAGTTTTATCACCAGATGAGTACGATGTATATTATTATGAAGACCAGCTTGATGCGATGCTAGATGGAGATGCAGCCTTAGCGTCCCAGCCTAACCCTACGTTTCCACGCGCGATAGGCATGCCTGATAATTTTGAGAACGCAAGTACCCCTCAAACCATATATGTATTAGTAGTAGGAAATACGATGAGTACGATGCCTAACAATGGGACTACAGGTTGTTACAGTATTGTTTCATTTGAACTTATCGTAGACCCATTACCAGCGGACAATGGTCCTTTTGAGTTATTTGAGTGTGACCAAGAGTTTCAAGACGGTGTCCCTACCGAGATGGCCTTTTTTGATTTAACACAACTTGAAGCTGGCGCTATTACGAATCCTAATGATGTAGTAACGTGGTTTGTAAACGATCCAGACGGGGTGTCTCCTAATCAGATTTTGACTCCGGATAATTATGAGAATATAGCGACTCCACAAACTGTTTTTGGTTTAGTAACTACGGAGTTTGGATGTACCCAAAGCTTTACTGTTACCCTTAGAGTACTTCCTAATCCAGACGCTAATGCTCCGGACCCTATTGAGATCTGTGATGGAGATGTTATAGCTGGGGATATGGATCCAGATGACGGGATAGGCTTTTTTGATTTAACACAGAGAGATGCTCAGATTATAGGAACCGCAACCGATGTTACGCTATTATACTTTGAGACCTTGCAGGATGCTATAGACAATGTACCAGGGACAGAGTTAATAAGCCCTTATGAGAATACAACCCCAGATACACAAGTAGTATTTGCGAGACTTACACAAGATTCTCCGCCAGCGACTTTAGCCTGTTATAGTATTGTTCCCCTTACCTTAACAGTTATACCTTTACCAGATCAGCCTGATAGTAGTTTTCAAGATCCACTACGTGCCTGTGATGATGACGGCGATGGCACAGCCGAGTTTGATTTAACAGCACAAGACACAGCAGTTATAGGGAGTCAAGACCCTTTAGATTTTGTCACTCCTATTACATATTATACAAGTTTAGCCGATGCTCAAATCCCCGACAATGAAATTGATCCTGCCTTGGCAATGGCATATCCAAGCAATACAGGTCAAACCATATGGGTTCGTTTAGAAAATAGCACTACAGGATGTGCAAGAGTAAGTTCCTTTATGTTAGAGATTGATACCCCTTCAGCTATTGGCGTAGGAGATGATTTATTTGCCTGTGATGTAGACAACGGAGTTGACGCCCCAGATGGTGTAGGAGTTTTTGATTTAACCGTTAACGAAGGTCTTATCAATCAAGGCGACTTTACATTAAACTTTGTTTACTATGCCTCTGCTGCCGACCAAGCTGCTGATAACCCTATCCCTGCCTTAGAAGTAGAAAGTTATGAAAATATAGTAAGTCCTCAACAAGAGATATTTGTAGATGTAGTTAATGCACAAGGATGTACCGCTCAGACCAGTTTCTTTATCAATGTAGAGACCAATCCAGCTGCCGTATCTCCGATGCCAATAGTAGCTTGTGACGAGAATAACGATGGGATATTCGATATGTTTGATTTAGAAGACCCAGACCTTATTACCGAGATAGAAAATGGAGAGACCGATGTAGTGACTTCCTTTTATGTAAGCGTTGTAGATGCTCAGACAGGTGATCCACTAGATGTGTTGCCAAGTCCTTATGAAAACATAGTACCTTTCAATCAGACCATTTATGCGCGTGTAGAACGTACGGTACCTCCAGGAGTTAACCCTTGTTATACAATAGTAGCAGTAGCATTAGAAGTAGCACAGCTACCCAATGAGCCTACCTCAGATTTTCAAGACCCATTATCTGTTTGTGATGATGGTGACGGAAGTGTGTTCTTTGATTTATCACTAAACACAGCACCTATACTGGATGCACAAGATGATCCTTCAATTATCACAGTAGGATATTATCCAACTGAAGCAGACGCTATGGCAGAACCACCTACCAATGAGATTATGCCAGACGATGCTTATGAGAGTTCAGGAGAGACCGTTTGGGTACGAGTAGAGAATACCACTACCGGTTGTTTTAGAATACTAAATTTTGAACTTATTGTAGAACCCTTACCAGTTTTAGGGACTGCACCCTTTGAGTTATTGGCTTGTGATGATGAAGTAAATGGCAGCACCCCAGATGATGGTCTAGCTACATTTGACTTAACAACTGCCAATACTACTATTACCGATGGTAATACCAGCTATGCAGTATTCTATTATACAAGTCTAGCCAATCAAGCTGCGGACAACCCTATTAGTGACCCTACCAGTTACCAAAACTTAGATGCTATGGGGAATATAGAGAACCCACAAGATATTTTTGTTACCGTACAAACAGCCTTTGGTTGTGAAGTAGAAACCACATTAACGCTAGAAGTACTACCCAATCCAGCAGCAATGACTCCAGACCCTTTTGAGATTTGTGATGGAGAAGGAGGGCCACTAGATACCAATACAAGTGATGGTGTATCGTTTTTCGATTTAACCACCTTAGATGCGACTATTATTGCTGGACAGCCCAATGTAAATGTGTTGTACTATGAAAGTCTTGTACTAGCAGAAGAAGCAGTAGTAGGTACAGAGATACAAAACCCGACGGAATACCAAAACACAACCCCAGAAGAACAAGTTATTTATGCTCGTGTTACAAGAGATGTACCTCCAGCACGATTAGGGTGTTTTACTATTGTAGAAGTTGTTTTACGAGTTAACCCATTACCAGATGATAGTGGTATAATCTCAGATTTAATAATCTGTGAGCTTATTTTTGATGGTGTGGCGACGTTTAATTTAGACGAAAAAGACGAAGAAGCCTTAAATGGTCAAGACCCATCGATATTTGATGTTCAATACTTTTTAGACCAACCTAATGCAGAAGTAGGAAGCAGTCCTATTATAAACTCAGATTCATTTTCAAACACAGTAAATCCACAAGAGATTTTTGTAGGAATTTTGAATACCGACACAGGATGTTATATAGGTGGTTTACAATCGTTTTTTATAGAAGTACGTCAAGATGCTGTGGCCAATCAACCTACAGAACCTTTTGTAATCTGTGATAATGAGGGCGATCCTCGAGATGGTTTTGCTAGCTTTAATTTAAATGATACTAGTAATGAAGACGTAGAAGCATTAAACGCGATTATTTTAGGCAGTCAAAGTGATCTAGACTTTACCATTACCTATCATGAAACGCTAGAGAGTGCAGAAGCAGGAAGCCCATCGATATCGTTTCCGTATACCAATGTAATTAACCCACAACGTATTCACATACGTGTAACCCATACAACTGGGTGTTTTGCAACCAGTAGTATGATACTACAAGTAGATCCATCTCCAGAAGTAGTCTTAGAAGAGAGCTATAGAATATGTGTAGATGCAGATGGTAATTTAATCCCAGAAGAAGATGGAGATCCATCTCCACCAACAATAGATACAGGATTAGATCCATCCCAATATACATTTGCATGGGAGATAGACGGCGAGTTACAAGTAGGAGAGATTAACCCTTTTATAGTAGCTCAAGTGGCAGGCGTGTACACAGTAACAGTAGCAGATAGTATTAATGGTTGTGAGACTACGGCAGAGACAACGGTGTTTATGTCTTCACCACCTATTACATTTGATGCGATAGTGACAAGTGGTGCTTTTGCAAGCAACCATATTATAGAGGCTACTGCAGAAGGAGAAGGAACCTATGAGTTCCAATTAGACGATGGTCCTTTTCAAGACAGCGGTATTTTTGAAGATGTAACCCCTGGAAGTCATATAGTAACTATTAGAGATATTAATGGCTGTGGGAGTGTAGAAGTAGTGGTAAGTGTGATAGACTACCCAAGATTTGTGACTCCAAACCAAGATGGTTTTAATGACAGTTGGAATATCATTGGAATAGGCCAAGCAGACCCTACGGCAAAAATTTATATATTTGACAGATATGGAAAGCTATTAAAGCAAATAAGTCCATTATCCAATGGATGGAATGGAGTCTATAATGGCAGCCCGTTACCCTCAAGTGATTACTGGTTCTTAGTTGAATACACCGAAGATGAAACTAGAAAACAGTTTAGAGGACATTTTACCCTAAAAAGATA
>NZ_JAVRHZ010000014.1:0-2226 GCF_031846325.1 Patiriisocius hiemis
GTAAATGATATAAATAACACATTTGTAAATGTATCTGTGCCAGGTAATGTATTGACTAATGATGAGGATTTACAGGGCGATAGTCAGACAGTAACAACAACAGGAACAATAACGACTGCTCAAGGCGGAACAGTAGTATTGAATGTTGATGGAAGTTATGTATATAACCCGCCAGCAGACTATATAGGGCCGGATACTTTTATGTACAGTATTGTAGATGATGGTAACCCAGTAGCAGTTGATACTGCAACAGTATTCTTAGAGGTATTACCTATTGGAGACTCAGATAATCAACCACCAGTTGCTAACGCAGATACTAATGGTACAGAGATTAATACACCGGTAGAAGGTAATGTACTTCCTAATGACTTTGATCAAGATGGAGATCCTATAGTTGTAACTACGACAGGAACTTTCACTACTAGTCAAGGTGGTTCAGTAACAATTAATTCAGATGGTACGTATACGTATACGCCACCTACAGATTTTGTAGGCGAAGATACGTTCCCTTATACTATATGTGATGATGGTACTCCAGCATTATGTGATGATACTATTGTAACAATAACAGTAGATGATAATCCAGGTAATAATTATACGTATGCAAATGATGATGCTTATAATGGGTATCCAGGAGAAATAATTCCAGGTAACGTATTAGATAATGATAGTGACCCTGAGGGAGATACTCAGACAGTAAATACAATGCCAGTAGTAGAACCTACAAATGGTGTGATTACTTTCTTGAACCCAGATGGAAGCTTCGAATATACACCTAATGATCCAACATTTGTAGGAACAGATAGCTTTGTATATAGTGTATGTGATGATGGTACACCACAAGCATGTGATGAGGCAACAGTCTATATTACTATAGGAGCGCCTAATAATGATATACTTGCTATTGATGATATCAATGATACATTTGTGAACGTTCCAGTAAGTGGAGATGTTACAACAAATGATGATAACTTTGATGGACCAATAGGAGGAGAGGTTGTTACATTAGTAAGTGGACCTACAGCAGGAGGTACTTTAGTACTTAACCCAGATGGAACATATGATTATACTCCTGCAGCAGATTTTATTGGAGAAGATACATTTGTATATCAAATTTGTGATGCTGGTAATCCAGTAGCTTGTGATACTGCTACTGTTACAATAACAGTTATTGATGATCCAATTATTGGTAATGACCCACCAGTAGCAAATAATGATACAGGTGTTACTGAAATTAATACTCCAGTAATGGGTAATGTATTAGTTAATGACTTTGACCCAGATGGAGACCCAATAGTTGTTACAACTACAACTGTTACAACTACCGAGGGTGTTGTTGTTACAATAGACCCTAATACAGGAGAATTTACATACACACCTCCAACAGACTTTACAGGAGAGGATAGTTTTGAATATACTATCTGTGATAATGGAATTCCAGCACTTTGTGATACTGCAACTGTAGCTATTCAAGTAATTGGAAATCCAAATAACAATATTACAGTAGCAAATGATGATGCATATTATGGTGAAATTGATACTGACATTGTTGGAAATGTATTAACAAATGATACAGATCCAGAAGGAGATAACCAATCTGTAGATGCAACAATATCTCCAGTAAGTGGTCCTTCAAATGGTACTGTAGTTATAAATCCAGATGGTTCATTTACATATACACCAAATGCTGGCTTTACAGGACCAGATCAATTTGTGTATGCAATTGTAGATGATAACGTGAACCCAGCAACAGATCAAGCAACTGTATATCTTCTTGTTGAAGAAACACCAGCTCCTGCAATAGCAATTGTTAAAACAGGTGATTTTGTTGATGGTAACCAAGATGGTTGTGCAGATGAAGGAGAAACAATTACATATACATTTACGGTTACAAACCAAGGAAATGTAGCGCTAGGATCTGTTACAGTAACAGACCCATTATTAGAAGCGCCAAATCCTGTAGTACCAATTGTATTTGTAAGTGGTGACGATAATAACAACACATTATTAGACGAAGGAGAATCTTGGTTGTATGAAGCTTCATACGCATTAACTCAAGATGATATAAATACTGGCACTATTGAAAATCAAGCAACTGTTGAAGGAACAGATGAAGATGGAACTACAGTTTCAGACCTATCTGATGAGTCTTCAGTTACTGAAGATGATCCAACAATAGTTGAAGTTTGTCAAGAATCTTCAATAAGTGTAATTAAGAATCAGACT
>NZ_JAVRHZ010000015.1:0-2066 GCF_031846325.1 Patiriisocius hiemis
TCAGTTGTAACTATAGTTACATCTTGATTAGCTGGGTCATACTCACATGGATCTGTTGGACCTGTCATGTCTAGTACTTCCTGACCATTAGTTACTCCATCACCATCACAGTCTAACGCATCCCATGCTGGAGTAGTTGCTGTAGTATCTTGATTAATTGATTCATACTCACAAGGGTCATTAATATCTGTCCCATCAATTTGTTCCTGTCCGTTAGTTACTCCATCACCATCACAATCTCCAACTAAGAAGGCTGTAGTCTGGGTTTCGGTTATTAATACGTTATTAAAGTCACATGGGTCATAGGGGTCCGTGGCATTTGCAGCATCAACTACGCCATTACCATCTGGATCTACTTCATTTATATTAGTTACACCATCACCGTCACAGTCTGCTGCTTGCCATATTGGGTTTGTAATATCGTATCCTGTATAACCAGGAGCTTGTGTAGGGTCACACGGATCATAAGGTTCAGTTCCTGCCGTATCTTCATCTCCATTTGTAACACCATCACCATCACAGTCTGCTGCTTGCCATATTGGGTTGCTAGTATCTTCATCACCAATAATTCCATCATCATTACATGGGTCGTTTGGATCTGGGTCAACTGAATCACAAGTACCATCACCATCAGTATCTAAACAACCTGTAACAACAACACTTTCAGACAAATCATCTCCAGCAGTAGAGGGATCATTTTCATCTCCAGAAGCTGCTGTTGTATTATTAGTAATAGTATTACCATCTTGACCAATATCTACTGTTCCTTCAATAGTAAGTGTTGCACTTGCGCCATTAATTAAACTTGGAATTGACCAAGTAGGAGAAGTATAAGTTCCTGCACTAACATTTCCATTATTTATTGTAGGTGTTAAACCAGAAGGAATTACATCATTTAAAGAAATATTGTTTGCTGTATCTGGACCATTGTTGGTTACTGTAATTGTAAACGTTACAGTATCTGTTTCCGCCGGTGTAGGGTTTCCACTTGTTAGTGTCTTTACTGTAACAAGATCTGCTAGGCCTGCTGCAACACCACCATTATTCCCATCAGCACCGTTGTCTGTATTATTCGTAGTATTGTTGTCTATTTCATCTGCAGAAACAGTTGCTTCGTTAATGAAGTTTCCTGGACCATCTATTGTTGCAGTAACAGTAAGTGTAATTGAAGCACCATTTGCTAATGCTCCTAAATTACAACCTGGAAAACCAAGACAACCTGCTCCTCCACCTGCTACTGAAACAATTGTCAGGTTTGTTGGAGTATCTGCAACAACTACATTGTTAGCTGTGTCTGGACCATTATTAGTAACAACAATATCATAAGTTACTGTATCACCTGTTTGATATGGGCTTGTATCATTTAAAGTTTTTGTTAAAGCAACATCAGCTACAGCTGCAGCTGTTCCATTATTATTTCCGTCTGTACCATCATCTGTATTATTAGCAATATTGATGTCTATCTCATCTGCACTTACTGAAACCATGTTAGTAAAAGCACCAGGGCCATCAATAGTTGCAGTAACTGTAAGGGTTACTGAAGCTCCATTTGCTATTGTTCCTAAATTACAGCCCGGAAAACCAACACATCCAGGTCCTCCGCCAGTTACACTAACAATAGTTATATTAAAAGGAGTATCGGTTACCATAACATTATTAGCAGTATCTGGACCATTATTTGTAACTACCACATCATACGTTATTGTATCTCCAGTTTGATATGGACTTGTATCGTTTAAGGTTTTTGTAATAGATACATCTGCTACTGCTGCTGCATTTGCACCATCATTATCGGTATCATTGGCAGCATTATTATCTATCTCATCTGCACTTACTGAAGCTGCATTATCAAATGCACCTCCTCCGTCTATCGTAGCAGTTACCGTAATGGCAACGTCATTGACTGGGGTACCTGAAGCAATACTTGCTATTGTACAAGGAAATCCTGTACAACCACCACCACTTACACTTTGTATCGTTAGGTTGGTGGGTGTATCTGTTACAACTACGTTGTTGGCTGTATCTGGACCTGCATTACTTACTACTAAGGTATAGGTAACGGTATC
>NZ_JAVRHZ010000016.1:0-1510 GCF_031846325.1 Patiriisocius hiemis
CTAGCAATACAAGAAGATACATTTCCGCTAGGATCTGTTGCAAATACTTCAATTTCATTAATACCTACATCAGCACAAGAGAATTGTACAATTGTGTCTTGTGTAAATGTGATAGTAAAGTCGTTTAAAGTACCGTCATCACCAGCTGCATCATCAACAATTGTTAATGTCCAGTCTCCTGTAATGCTCTCACCAGCAAATGTAGTAGCAAATGTACCACCTTCTGGCTCAAAAGTTCCTGTGAAAGGAGGAGTAGCAGCAGTAATATCTGCACCTCCATCTTGGAATATTGTTCCAATGTATGCATCGATAGCAGAACCACCATTATCTGTAGTAAGTTCTAAAACTGTTCCAGCAGGAGAGGTTAAGGTAATATCTAAATCACTAGCCCATGTGTGGTTGATGTCTATACCAACATTATCTAATGTAATGTCTGTACCTATTGTACCACTATCAGCAACTGTTGCTACAGATAAAACTTCGTTACCAGCACCTGTAGTTATTGGTGCACCTAAGTTATCACCTGTTTCAGAAACATTTACACCACCTGGTACTGTTATTTCAACACCACATGCATCATCTGCAGTAGTTAATAAGTCTGCAGCGTTTATTGTAGCCATACCGTCCATATCAAGTACAACATCAAGAGGTGGAGCAGCAGGAGATTCAAACTCAATAAGTACATTATCTACACCAGCTCCCCAAGATAAACCAGAGGCATCTTGATATGTAAAACGCACTTGTAGGTTTGCATTAGCAAAAGGTACTAGGTCAATTGGACCTACAGTAGTTGGGTTTGTATCTACTGTTTCAGTAAATACTTGTTGCCAAGCTGTACCATCAAAAACCTCTGCAAAGAAATCACCATTACCAGCAAAATCTTGAAGTGCATAATCAAATGTAAGCTCAGCTATAGTTGCTGTTGAAATGTCGTATGCTGGAGATATCAGTCTAGCTGTGTTAGCCTCAGAATCAGACTCGTCAAAGATTGCAGCGTTTGTTGCAAAGTCTGTACCAGTAGGCATATCACCAGCTAAGTCGAATTGCCAATCTTGAGTACCAGCATCTAGTACTGTTGTCCAACCTGTTGGAATTGTAACATCGTTAAACTCTTCAAGGATTGAAACGGCACCACCTGCACAAGCAATTACTGGAGCAATATCATCTACAACTGTTACAGTTGCATCACATGTATCTGTATTTCCGGAAGCATCTGTTACTGTTAGAGTAACAACTACATCTCCTACATCACTACAGTCAAAACTTAATTGACTTGCAGAAAGTGAAAATCCAGGACAGTTATCACTAGATCCGTTATCGATATCTACTTCTGTAATAGTAGCCATACCTAATGCATCTAATGTTACTGTAATATCTTGACAAACAGCTACAGGATCTTCGTTATCAATAACAGTTACTGTGAAAGTACAAGAAACTGTATTTCCATCACTATCTGTAGCTTCAAAAGTTACATCTGTAACTCCAACTGGGAAGTCTGAACCTGAAACAG
>NZ_JAVRHZ010000017.1:0-1324 GCF_031846325.1 Patiriisocius hiemis
CACAGTAACATTAGATGAGTTTGGTATGGCTTCTATTACAGAAGCAGATATTGATAACGGATCTAGTGATAACTGTCCTGGATTTACACTTTCTGCAAGCCAAACAAGTTTTGACTGTAGTGATGTAGGAGATGTAGTTGTTACTTTAACAGTAACAGATGCTTCTGGAAATACAGATACATGTGATGCAACTGTAACAGTTGTAGATGATATTGCTCCTGTAATTGTTTGTGAAGGACAAGCAGGTTCTGCAGTATACTCTGATGCACCAGGATTAGTTTTTGGTAATCCTGCTCCAGTAGTAACAAGTATCATTAATGTTACAGATGATGTAATATTAGATGATGTAAATATTAACTTAGACATTACTCATGCATGGGTAGGCGATATAGATATCACTTTAACTTCTCCTGCTGGAACAGTAGTACAAATAAAAACTATTGGTATTGACTGTGGTAATGCTGATATATTAGCAACTGTTGATGATGATGGTGTTAATAACATAGACGATGTTTGCGATATAGCACCTGCAATTGGCGGTGTGGTTGCTCCTTCTTCTCCTTTAGCAGCTTTCAATGGAGAGAGTTCATTAGGTGATTGGACATTAACGGTAGAAGATACATTCTTAGCTTTTGATGATGGAGTATTTAATGCATGGGATTTAATCTTATCTTCTCCAGATTTAGCATTACCTGCATTAGACGTAGTGCTTGATGTGGATGGTATGGCTACAATAAATGCTGCAGATTTACTTGTAAGTGCAGATGATGCATGTGGTGTTGAAGTAACAGTACCAGGCGGTGTAAATATTTCTGAAACAGGTGATAACTTAGGTACTGTAATTAGTGATGCTGCTCCAGTTGAATCTGTAGCATCAATTACAGATAGCGGTACTTTAGGAACAGATATTACTCTAGACAATGTTGGCCTTGATATCACCCATACATGGGCTGGTGATTTAGAGATAACTTTAACATCTCCTGCAGGTACAGTATTAGTTCTTTCTGATAACAATGGAGGAAGTGATGACAACTATACAAATACTGTTTTCCAAGACGGAGGTGATGATATCACAGCTGCGAATGCTCCATTTACTGGTACATTTGAAGCACAAGGCGGTACATTTGCCGCTACATTTGCTGGTGAAAGTATTACTGGTGATTGGACATTAACAGTAACAGATACTGCGGCTGGTGACGAAGGAACACTTAACGACTTTAGTATCACATTTACACAAGACACAATTGTACAATTCACTTGTGCTGATGTAGGTATTAATGAAATTGAAGTATTTGCAACAGATCCTAGCGGAAATGTTTCTTCA
>NZ_JAVRHZ010000018.1:0-1239 GCF_031846325.1 Patiriisocius hiemis
AAGATTGGCACGAGTTTCGGCTAGGTCACGCTCCTTTTTTTCAGTTTCATACTTAGCTTCAGTTTCTTCAATTATTCTACTATTAGATTCATTTAGAATAGAGTCCTTTATAGCTATATAATCATACAAATATGTATTTGCTGTTTTATAATCATTCTCTTTTTCAGCAATTTCAGTTAGTAATGCATATCCTTCCTTAAGCATTAGTTTTATACCATATTTTTTTGAAAGATCTATACCTTGATTAGCATACTTTTTTGCTTCAGGAATTTTATTATTATCAAAAAACATTTTACCATAGTTTACATAACTATTGGCAAGACCACTATAGTCTTCAACCGAAATTCTTAGTGCCTCAGATTGTTTAAAATATTGCTCTGCTGTTTTAAAATCATTTTTCTTTGAATACGATAATGCAATGTTACTTAAGTATGCCGCTTCTTGTTTTTTATCTTTAAGTTTTCTACTTATACTAAGTGCTTTTTTATACGATTTAATAGCACCATCATACTTCTTTTGATAATCGTAGATAGCTGCTACATTGTTATATCCATTTTGAAGACCATCTAGATTTCCTAACTGTTCTTGCATTTCTAGAGCCTTGGTCAAATAATCTGTTGTTTTATCAAAATTTTTAGTGTAGTAATACACGACACCTATATTGTTATATGACTGTGCTATACCATTTTTATTACCTATAGCTTCTTCTGCTCTTAAAGCGCCAAAATAGCCCTCAAGTGCTTTTACATAATCTCCCTTTCTAGTATCTACCAATGCAATGTTATTAAGTATAACTGCAAAGCCTTTTGTGTCATTTAAATCTTCTACAATATCAAGCGCTTTATTGTAATAGACCATAGCACTATCGTAGGCTGTTTTTCGCTCATAATAATTTCCTAAGGTGGAGTAGTTTTGCCATAAACCCTCTTTAAAATCTATCTTTTTTGAATACTCAACACCCTCTAGTGCAAAAGCTTTAGCACTATCAAGACTAGTGACATTATAATGTGAAGCAATTTTTCTATAAGCCAATGATTTTACAGTATCAACTCTTGCGGTTTCTAATACTTGTAAAAGACTATCTATATTTTTAACCGTATTTTGCGAATAGCTTATTGAACATAAAATAACTGTAATCGCGAATAGTATATACCTCTTTTTCATAATAATTATTAAGAAACTTTAAGTGTTACAAGAGTGCCTTTTTCCATTTCTGAAGAATATGTAATAGTACCTTTA
>NZ_JAVRHZ010000019.1:0-1221 GCF_031846325.1 Patiriisocius hiemis
AGTAGACTCATTTCCGCTAGGGTCTGTAACAGTAACTTCAACATCATTTAATCCTACTTCAGCACAAGTAAATTCTATTGTGTTAGATGATAATGTACCTTCAGAGTATATAATGTTTCCATTAAATACACGTGGAGTAAAGAATGTTCCAAATGGATATGCATTACCAGCACCTTCTAAGAATTCGATATTAGCATCAGATGCAAATACAGCTCCTGGAGTTGTTCCATTTGTGTATCCAACACCTACTGTAAGTGTACTAACATAGAATGCTACTGTTTCACCAGCAAGAACTACTTGACCTAAGTTAAGGTTAAGTGGTGTTGCTGTATCAGGTCCGTTAGATGTAATACCTGTTGCAGTATCTAATAGAGTCCATGCAGACGCATCACCTTCAAACCCAACATGTGTTCCAGTTTTAAAGTATACCTCAACGTCGTCAGTACCAGTATTCATATTAATATCGAATGAATTGATAGTTACATCGTTTAGTGCGTTAATGTCAAACATATTTCCGTCTAAACCATTGTTAGAAGCAAAAGTTGTAGTTAGACTTAAAGGAGCACCTCCACCGCCAACAGTCACATTTACTCCACATGCATCATCTGCACTTACAAGTAAATCTGTAGCGTTTACAGTAGCTAAACCATCAACATCAAGAACAACATCTAATGCAGGTAATGCTAAGTCTGGAGAAGAAAGGATTAAATCCCATCCATCTAGTGTTCCGTTGTCACCACCAACTCCATCAGTAACAGTTAATGTCCAGTCACCTAAAGAACTTTCACCGTTAAAGGCAGAAAGAGCACTTGTTGGTAATACTAATCCAGAAATTGCAGGTGCAGAACCATTACAAGAATCATCTGCTAATACAGTTGCGTCATCATCCCAAGTAGCATCAATATTATCTGTAGAACAAGAAATGTTGTTAGCTTGGCTATATAAAGTCACTACTGTTCCAGCAGGAGACTCTAATTCTATAGATAAGTCACTTACCCAAGTGTGTGAAATGTTGATTGCAACATTTACATCGTCTAATGTTACATCATCAGCAACATTAATTGTGCTTACAGCTGGAGGTAATGTATTATTTAATACTTCACCAGCACCGCCAGAGTAAGTTGCAGAACCTGCTTGTCCTTCACAAACAATTACAGGAGCAATATCATCTACAACTGTTACAGTTGCATCACATGTATCTGTATTTCCGGAAGCATCTGT